>NZ_JBHYKH010000108.1:8119-21031 GCF_042741275.1 Streptomyces sp. NPDC058964 | reverse complement strand
CTCCCCAGCCCGGCGCCGTCCACGGCCTCCTGGTCCCGGCACTCCCCCCGCCGGCCGGAGACCAGCGAGGGCAGATCGTCCATCGGCGACTCCGGGTCCCTGTCGGACCGGGGTCGCCCGCGGCCGGCGCCGTCGGCGTCGACCTGCGGGAGCTCGCGCGTGCGGTCCGCGGGGCCTTCCGGCCCGGCGGCCGGGCGCTCGTCCCGGAAGAAGCCCCGCGGCATCCGGTCCGCCGGACCATCGGCCTGCACGGGAGGCAGTACGGCGGTCTCGTCCGCGGCGCCCGGAGGCACCGGCGGCAGTACGGCCGTCTCGTCCGCCGCGCCGGGAACCACCGGGGGCAGTACGGCCGTCTCGTCCGCGGCCCCCGGAGGCACCGGCGGCTGCGGAAGTTCTGCCGTCACCTCGGCCTCGGTCCCGGACGCGGACTCCCCGGACGACGCCCGGGACGACCGGCCGCCGCCACGGCGCCGCTGCCCGGTCCGGTCGTCGCCGTCGGCCGCTCCCGCACCCTTGTCCGTACGGACCGGCCGCAGCACCGCCGTCTCGTCCACCGCCCCCGGCGTCACCACCGGAGTCGGCACGGTCGCCGCCTCCTGCGGAACGGCGGGAGCCGTGGGCCGGGGCGTCGCGGGCTGCCGGGCGGCCACATCGGCCGCGGCCGCGGCCTCGGCCGCCTGGCGCCGGGCCTCCTCCGCGCGCAACAGGGCCTCCTCGGCCTTCCGCTGCTTCTCCAGCCGCCGCTCCTCGGCCTCGGCGCGCAGCCTGGCCTCCTCCTCGGCCTGTTTGCGCCGCCGCTCCTCGTCGGCCCTGCGCCGGGCCTCCTCGGCGACCCGGGCCTCTTCCTCGGCCAGCAGCCGGGCCCGCTCCTCCTCGGCACGCCTGCGTGCCTCCTCGGCACGCTGCCGGGCCTCCTCCGCCTGACGTTCGGCCTCGCGCCGCTGCGCCTCCTCCAGCTCGCGCCGCTTGCGCTCCTCCTCCTCGGCGCGCAGCTTGGCGAGCTGCTCCTGGCGCTCGCGCTCCAGGCGCTCCTCCTCGGCCTTGCGCGCGGCCTCCTCCTCGGCCTTGCGGCGGGCCTCCTCCTCGGCTGCCCTGCGGGCCTCCTCGGCGGCCTTCACCTCGGCCTCGGACAATGGCAGCACGGTGTCGAGCCGGTGCCGGATCACGGTGGTGACGGCCTCGGGCTCCTGGGCCGCGTCCACGACCAGGTAGCGCCCCGGGTCGGCGGCGGCCAGCGTCAGGAAGCCGGCCCGCACGCGCGCGTGGAACTCGGCCGGCTCCGACTCCAGCCGGTCCGGCGCCTCGGTGAACCGCTCGCGGGCGGCCTCGGGCGCCACGTCCAGCAGGACGGTCAGGTGAGGGACGAGTCCGTCGGTCGCCCAGCGGTTGATCCGTGCGATCTCGGTCGGGGAAAGGTCGCGGCCCGCCCCCTGGTAGGCCACCGACGAGTCGATGTACCGGTCGGAGATGACGACGGCTCCCCGCTCCAGTGCGGGCCGTACGACCGTGTCGACGTGCTCGGCGCGGTCCGCCGCGTACAGCAGCGCCTCCGCGCGGTGCGAGAGCCCAGCCGACGAGACGTCCAGCAGGATCGAGCGCAGCCGCTTGCCCACGGGGGTCGCCCCCGGCTCACGGGTGAGCACGACCTCGTGGCCCTTGGCCCGGATCCACTCCGCGAGGGCCTCGGCCTGGGTGGACTTCCCGGCGCCGTCGCCACCCTCCAGGGCGATGAAGAAACCGTTCGTCGCCGGTGTCTGCGCCGGATCGTCGCCGCCGAGCAGCGCGTCCCGCAGGTCGTGCCGAAGCGGCACGCCGGACCGGTCGTCGACCTTGGCGAGCACCAGCGCGGCCACCGGCAGCAGCAGCGCACCGACCAGCATCAGGGTGAAGGCGGCACCGCCGTGCGCGAACACGAACCTGCCGTCCTCCAGCCGGTGCGGGCCGATGAGGGCCGCCACCAGGGGCGCGATCAGCGCGCCGAGTGCCACGAAGACCCGTACGACCGCGTGCAGGTGCTCCGTCGTACGCGGCCGGCGGTAGTCCTCGGCCTCCTGGTCGAGCAGCGTGTGGCCGGTGTTGGCGGCCATGCCCGCGCCGATCCCGGCCAGCGTGACGATCAGCAGCACGCTGGTGACGTCCGGGACGAGCCCTGCGGCCAGCAGCGCGATGCCGGTGAAGGCGATCGCCAGCGCCAGCAGGCGGCGGCGGGAGAGCGACGGCATGACGGCGTGGGCGGTGCGGATGCCGACGGCCACTCCGCCGGTCAGCCCGAGCACCAGCAGCCCGTAGAGCACCGGGCCGCCGCCCAGGTCCTTGGCGTGCAGCACGCACACGGCGACGGCGGCGGAGATCGCCCCGGCGACGGCTGCGCAGGCCAGGACGAGCAGCGGAATGGCCCCCGTGCGGCCCTTGTCGACGCCCGTGCCCGTCTTGGGGCGGCGCAGACCTTCGAGCGGGGACCGCGCGCGCGGGGTGCGCGTGCCGGGCAGCTCCAGGGCGGTCAGCACGGAGAGGGACGCGGCGAACAGGCCCGCCGCGACGTACGACCCGAGGGCCGCCTGGTGCTGGTCGAACCAGGCGCTCACGGTGCCCAGCAGGTTGTTGAGGAGCGACGCGACGACGAGGGCGGCGGCCGCCAGGGGCACCGCCACGAAGCCCGTGCGCAGCGACAGCCGCCGCAGGGCGTCCATGTGGTCCGGCAGCGGCCGTACCGTGGCGCCCTCCAGGGGCGGGGCGGGCAGCAGCGCGGGCGCCGCGCTCTCCCGGCACACCGACCACAGACGCTCTGCGACGCCGATCACGAAGACGGTGACGAGCAGGACGGCCGGCGCGTTCGCCGGCGTCCAGTCGATCCACAGGGGCGCGATGATCAGCAGCACGGCTCGCAGCCCGTCCGCGCCGACCATGGTCCAGCGCCGGTCGAGCGGGCCGTCCTGGGAGGTCAGGGAGGTGAGCGGGCCGAGGAGCACGGCACCGAAGAGCAGTGTCGCCAGGATGCGGGCCGCGAAGACGGTCGCCACTGCGAACGCCGCGCCCCGGTAGCCGCCGCCGAACGAGCCCTCCGCGATCGCCGCCTGGAGGACGAGAAGGACCAGCACGAGGAGCGCGAGGGCGTCTCCGACGCCACTCACGAGGTGCGCGCTCCACAACCGTTTCAGCTGCGGTTGGTGCAGCAGGGCGCGGACGGCCCGCTCGCGGGAGTCCGCTACGAGGGTGTCGTCCGGCGGTGTGGTGAGGGCCGTTGGCTGCTCGGCTCGCGTCATGCGTTCAGCCTATCGGCAGGCACGGACAGCCCGCCGCGACCGTCCGAACGTGCGCACGCCTCGACACCAAAGTGATGCCGAGGCGTTCGTTTCGCGAACCGGATGTGAAGATCTGCGAAGCGGGCAAGGCCGGACCGGGCAGCCGGACGGTGGTCCGGTCCGGGCTTCCGCGCGGTCTCAGTCCTCTGCCGCCGCCTTGGCCGCCGTGGCCTTCTTGGCGGTGGTCTTCTTGGCCGTCGTCTTCTTGGCCGCGGTCTTCTTCGCCGCGGTCGTCTTCTTCGCGGCGGCCGTCTTCGTGGCGGTGGCCTTCTTGGCCGGTGCCTTCTTGGCCGGTGCCTTCTTCGCAGCCTTCTTGGCGGGGCCCTTGGCGCGCTTCTCGGCGAGCAGCTCGAAACCGCGCTCAGGGGTGATCGTCTCGACGCTGTCACCCGAACGCAGGGTCGCGTTGGTCTCGCCGTCGGTGACGTACGGCCCGAACCGGCCGTCCTTGACCACGACCGGCTTCCCGCTGACCGGGTCCTCCCCCAGCTCCTTCAGCGGCGGCTTGGCGGCCGCCCGGCCACGCTGCTTCGGCTGGGCGTAGATCGCCTGCGCCTCCTCCAGCGTGATCGTGAAGAGCTGGTCCTCGGACTGCAGGGACCGCGAGTCCGTGCCCTTCTTCAGGTACGGGCCGTAGCGGCCGTTCTGCGCGGTGATCTCCACACCGTCCGCGTCGGTGCCCACGACACGCGGCAGCGACATCAGCCTGAGGGCATCCTCCAGGGTCACCGTGTCCAGCGACATCGACTTGAACAGCGAGGCCGTGCGCGGCTTGACCGCGTTCTTGCCGGTCTTCGGGGTGCCCTCGGGGAGCACCTCGGTGACGTACGGGCCGTAACGGCCGTCCTTGGCGACGATCGGATGGCCGGTCTCCGGGTCCGTGCCCAGCTCGAAGTCGCCGCTGGGCTTGGCCAGCAGCTCCTCCGCGAGCTCGACGGAGAGCTCGTCCGGTGCGAGGTCCTCGGGGATGTCCGCGCGCTGGTGCTGCTCGGTGTCCTTCTCGCCGCGCTCGATGTAGGGGCCGTAGCGGCCGACCCGCAGCACGATGTCGTTGCCCACGGGGAACGACGACACCTCGCGCGCGTCGATCGCGCCCAGGTCGGTCACCAGTTCCTTCAGGCCGCCGAGGTGGTCCCCGTCGCCGTTGCCGGCGTCGGCCGCGCCGCCCCCGGCCGTGCCGCCCTCGCCGAAGTAGAACCGCTTCAGCCACGGCACCGACTGCGCCTCGCCACGGGCGATGCGGTCGAGGTCGTCCTCCATCTTGGCGGTGAAGTCGTAGTCGACGAGCCGCCCGAAGTGCTTCTCCAGGAGGTTGACCACGGCGAAGGACAGGAAGGACGGCACGAGGGCCGTGCCCTTCTTGAACACATAGCCGCGGTCGAGGATCGTGCCGATGATCGACGCGTACGTCGACGGGCGGCCGATCTCGCGTTCCTCGAGCTCCTTGACCAGGCTGGCCTCGGTGTAACGGGCCGGGGGCTTGGTGGCGTGCCCGTCGACCGTGATCTCCTCGGCGGACAGCGCGTCACCCTCGGTGACCTGGGGCAGCCGGCGCTCGCGGTCGTCGAGCTCGGCGTTCGGGTCGTCGGCGCCCTCGACGTAGGCCTTCAGGAAGCCGTGGAAGGTGATCGTCTTTCCGGACGCGCTGAACTCGACGTCCCGGCCGTCGGCGGCCGCGCCGCCGATCTTCACGGTCACGCTGTTGCCGGTCGCGTCCTTCATCTGGGAGGCGACGGTCCGCTTCCAGATCAGTTCGTAGAGCCTGAACTGGTCGCCGGTCAGACCCGTCTCGGCCGGCGTGCGGAAACGATCACCCGAGGGGCGGATCGCCTCGTGCGCCTCCTGGGCGTTCTTGACCTTCCCCGCGTAGGTGCGCGGCTGGGCCGGCAGGTAGTCGGCGCCGTACAGCTGCGTGACCTGGGCGCGGGCGGCCGCGATGGCGGTGTCGCTCAGCGTCGTGGAGTCCGTACGCATGTACGTGATGTAGCCGTTCTCGTACAGCTTCTGCGCGATCTGCATCGTCGCCTTGGCGCCGAAGCCGAGCTTGCGGCTGGCCTCCTGCTGCAGCGTCGTCGTACGGAACGGGGCGTACGGCGAGCGGCGGTACGGCTTCGACTCGACGGACCGCACCGAGAACCGGGTGTTCTCCAGGGCGGCGGCGAGGGCACGGGCGTTCGCCTCGTCGAGGTGCAGGGTGTTCGCGCTCTTGAGCTGTCCCAGCGAGTCGAAGTCGCGGCCCTGCGCGACACGCCTGCCGTCGACGGTCTGGAGGCGGGCGACCAGGGACGACGGGTCGCTCGGGTCACCGGCCCGGCCGGTCGCGAAGGTACCCGTCAGGTCCCAGTACTCGGCGGAACGGAACGCCATGCGCTCGCGCTCGCGCTCCACCACGAGCCGGGTCGCGACCGACTGGACACGGCCGGCCGACAGGCGGGGCATGACCTTCTTCCACAGGACCGGCGAGACCTCGTAGCCGTAGAGACGGTCGAGGATGCGGCGGGTCTCCTGGGCGTCGACCATGCGCTGGTTGAGGTCGCGCGGGTTGGCGACGGCCTCGCGGATCGCGTCCTTGGTGATCTCGTGGAAGACCATCCGCTTGACCGGGACCTTGGGCTTCAGGACCTCCAGGAGGTGCCACGCGATGGCCTCGCCCTCGCGGTCCTCATCGGTGGCGAGGAAGAGCTCGTCGGAGTCCTTGAGCAGGTCCTTGAGCTTCTTGACCTGGGCCTTTTTGTCGGCGTTGACGACGTAGATCGGCTCGAAGTCGTGTTCGACGTCCACGCCGAGGCGGCGGACCTCACCGGTGTACTTCTCCGGCACCTCCGCGGCGCCGTTGGGAAGGTCGCGGATGTGCCCGACGCTCGCTTCGACTACGTAGCCGGGGCCCAGGTAGCCCTTGATCGTCTTCGCCTTGGCAGGCGACTCGACGATGACGAGTCGGCGGCCGCCCTGTGCGGTCTCGCTGGTCGGGGACAACTTCGCTCTTCTCTCCGGTCGAGGCTGGGGCCTCCCCAGGCCTGTGTCCCGGGGTCGTGTCGTGGTGACGCTGCGGAGTGTGACGGTACATCCCGCCCCCGTGTCAAACGGGAAAAGCCCACAACGGCCACTCGAACGGTAACCCGACTACCGCCATTCCTGCCGCCCGGAGTGCCGGGCGGCCCGCGCGGCCCTGTCCGGAGGGTGACGTTCCAATTACGCGTACGACAGCACGCGAGCCGCACTCAGAGGCGGGTGAGGCAGTACACCGCGAGCCCCATCGAGACCACCGAGGCGAGGCCCGCGAGCGTGACGGATGCGACCTGGTTCACACCGTGGGCGATGGGTTCGCGGTGCCGGGCCCGGGTGGCGGTCCACACCATCACTGCGCCTCCGAACAGGGCGAACACCAATCCCGCGAAGATCGCCGGTCCGCTCTCCATGACTCGCCCGCCCCTGCTCCGTCGTCCACCAGTGCCCAGCGGCCGGAGACTGCCACGCGGGGGCGGCGGGCGGGCGAACCCGAGGTGAACGTCAGGCCGACAGTATTTCGTACATGTATTCGAAATTTCCCCGGTCTGGGCAGGGACAGATATTTTTCCGGCCGTTTTTCTCACAGGCGGGCCGTCAGGGGTCTCGGCCGGGGTTTCGTGGCCCGCCCTCCTGAGCCGATGCGACACCGGTCACCCGGGCGGTGTGCGCCACCGCACGGACGGTGAGCGCGCGTCGCCCGGTCGGCGGGCACGGCGGGCGGCGGCGATACGCCAGGTGCCGCGCACCCGGGTCGGCCGCACGGCGCAGGTGCCCGCCCGGAGCCCGCCGAGAGCCCGCCGAGTCCACCCCGCGCGTCCGGGGTCAGCCGGCCGGTTCGAGGAAGCCCTGTTCCACCAGCAGCCGGATCTGCGCGGGCGTGCGGTCGCGCAGCACCACCGCATCCTCGCCCATCAGCTGGGCGATGGCGTCGAGGATCCGGCCCGCGCTCAGCGAGCCGTCGCAGACGCCCGCGAAGCCGGCACCGACCGTGTCCACCCTGGTGGCACGGCGCATACCGCGGTTCTGGCGCAGCACCACGTGCTCCGGGTCCTCGGCGCCGGGCAGGCCGACCTGTTCCTGGACGACCTCGGCCACCAGCCTGAAGTGGCCGTCGAGCAGCGCCGCGTCGTCGTGCTCGCGGAGGTAGTCGAGGCGGGCGAAGTGCGCCCGGACCGTTTCGCCGAGCGGCTGTTCGATCGGGTGCGGCCATTCCTCCACGGTGACCGAGGGCTCGGCGGCCGCGGTCCTGCGCAGGGTGATCCAGCCGAAGCCCACCGCCTTGACCTTGCGCGCCTCGAACTCGTCGAGCCAGGCGTCGTAACGCGCCTGGTACTCCGCCGGATCCGCACGGTGGTCACCGGCGTCCCTCAGCCACAGCTCGGCGTACTGCGTGACGTCCTGCACCTCGCGCTGCACGATCCAGGCGTCGCACCCGCGTGGCACCCACGACCTGATCCTGTCCTGCCAGTCCTCCCCCTCCACGTGCTGCCAGTTGGCGAGGAACTGCGCGAACCCGCCCTCGGTCAGCCTTTCCCCCGCGTGCTGAACGAGCGAGCGGCACAGGTCGTCCCCGCCCATCCCGCCGTCGCGGTAGGTGAGGCGGGCGCCGGGCGAGATCACGAACGGGGGGTTCGACACGATCAGGTCGAACGTCTCGTCGTCCTTGATCGGCTCGAAGAGCGAGCCCTCGCGCAGATCGGCCGCCGGGGCACCGGACAGGGCGAGGGTCAGCGCGGTGATGTGCAGCGCGCGCGGGTTGAGGTCGGTCGCCGTCACGCGCGTGGCGTGCCGGGTGGCGTGCAGGGCCTGGATCCCGGAGCCGGTGCCGAGGTCGAGAGCGGAGGCGACGGGGGTACGGACGGTGATGCCGGCCAGGGTCGTGGACGCCCCGCCGACACCGAGGACCACGGCCGTGTCCGCCTGCCGGCCCTGACCGCCGATGCCGCCGGCGCCGCCGACCGCGCATCCGAGGTCCGACACGATGAACCAGTCCTCGCCGTCCGGCCCGCCGTACGGCCGTACGTCGACCGTCGCCGCGACCTCGTCGGCGCCCGCGCGCGTCAGCCATCCGCTCTCCAGGCACTCCTCGACCGGCAACACGTCCGTCACGCGTGCGTGCGGCACGGGCTGCTGGAGCAGGAACAGCCGTACGAGCGTCTCCAGCGGCGTGTCCCCGCGGGTCGCCCGGAGAGCGGGGACGGTCTCGCTGCGGGCCAGCGCCGCGTACGCGGGGGCGCCGAGCAGTTCGAGCAGCCCGTCGACGGTGAAGTCGGCGCCGAGCAGGGCGGCGCGGAGCCGGGCGGCGACGTCGGGGCGGTCGGTGGACGGCAGGGAGGACAGGGTGGCGTTACTCACGTTCCCCATTGTGTCCGCTCGGACCGACATCGCACGTACCCGGACCGCCCCGCGCCGACACCCGGCCCCGGGGGTCAGCCCGCCGCGGCCGACGAGGACGAGGCCGCCGTCTTGCAGCTCTCCTGCTTGGCCATGGCCTGGCCGACGTCGCCCGCCTCGAGGTTCTTCAGCGCGTCGTTCCCGGTGGTGCTCAGCTTGTCGAGCTGGGTCGCGATGTCCTTGAGGCCGTCGGCGAACTTCGCCTGGTCCTTGGTGTCGAGCTCGTCGACCTGCTTCTTGAGGGCGGCGTACGACGCGCCGATGCCGTTGAGCTCCTTGACCGCGTCCTGCTGCTTCTTCTGGCCGCCGTCGACGTTCGGTGCCCCGGCCGACTTCACGGCGGCGCCGATCGCCTTGTAGGCGTCGGACATGTCCTGGAAGGCCTGCGCGTCGGTCTTCCGGACCTCCGCCGGCGTGCTGTTGTCCGAGGTCTCCTTCTGGATCGCGGTGTTGGCGGCCGCGATCTTCTTGGCCTGCGGCTGGACCGCGTCGCAGACCTGCTTGGCCCAGGCATCCAGCTTGTCGTTGTTTTCGCTTCCGCCGCTGCTGGTGCATCCCGACAGCGCCACCACCAGTACCGCACCGCCGGACAGCGCGGCCGCGAGCTTCTTGTTCACCGGATCGGTCCCTTCCATGGCTCTCGGCCCCCGGACCCTACACGCCGGATGGGTGACAGTCGCATGCCGAACATCCGCTTAGACCCATTTTGCTACCTTTTGCAGCAAGCGAGAGAAGGCTCACGGTGAGGGCGCGCGCACAGCGGAACGGGCGGGCGGTGCGCCAATGCGCTCCACCCGCCCGCCCGTTGAGCGGACCGCCGTAAGACGGCCTACGAAACCACCGCGGGATCGGCCGACTTGGTCACCCGCTCGGCGTTGTTGTCCTCGTCGCCCACGGCGATGCCACGCCGCTTGGAGACGTACACGGCGCCGACGATGACCAGCAGCGCGAGGACCGCGATGGCGATCCGTACGCCGATGTTCTTGTCCTCGCCGTAGGAGAACTTGATGACCGCCGGCGCGATGAGCAGCGACACCAGGTTCATCACCTTCAGCAGCGGGTTGATCGCGGGACCGGCGGTGTCCTTGAAGGGGTCACCGACCGTGTCACCGATCACCGTGGCCGCGTGGGCCTCGCTGCCCTTGCCGCCGTGGTGCCCGTCCTCGACCAGCTTCTTGGCGTTGTCCCAGGCGCCACCGGAGTTGGCCAGGAACACCGCCATCAGCGTGCCCGCGCCGATCGCGCCCGCGAGGTACGAGCCGAGCGCGCCGACACCGAGCGTGAACCCGATGAAGATCGGCGCCAGGACGGCCAGGAGGCCGGGCGTGGCCAGCTCCCTGAGGGCGTCCTTGGTGCAGATGTCGACGACCTTGCCGTACTCGGGCTTCTCCGTGAAGTCCATGATCCCGGGCTTCTCGCGGAACTGCCGCCGCACCTCGTACACCACGGAACCCGCCGACCGCGACACCGCGTTGATGGCGAGCCCGGAGAAGAGGAAGACGACCGCCGCTCCGGCGATCAGGCCGACCAGGTTGTTGGGCTGCGAGATGTCCATCGACAGGCTCAGCGGCGACCCGGCGCCGGACAGCTTCGCGCCCACCTCGTGCACATTGGTGGTGATCGCGTCGCGGTACGACCCGAAGAGCGCCGACGCCGCCAGGACGGCGGTGGCGATGGCGATGCCCTTGGTGATGGCCTTGGTGGTGTTGCCGACCGCGTCCAGGTTGGTGAGCACCTGCGCGCCCGCGCCCACGACGTCGCCGGACATCTCGGCGATGCCCTGCGCGTTGTCGGAGACCGGACCGAAGGTGTCCATGGCGACGATCACGCCGACCGTGGTGAGCAGGCCGGTGCCGGCCAGCGCCACCGCGAACAGCGCCAGCATGATGGACGTGCCGCCGAGCAGGAACGCCCCGTACACGGCGAGGCCGATCAACAAGGCGGTGTAGACGGCCGATTCGAGGCCGACGGAGATGCCGGCCAGGATGACGGTGGCCGGGCCGGTGAGGGAGGTCTTGCCGATGTCCCTCACCGGGCGGCGGTTGGTCTCGGTGAAGTAGCCGGTCAGCTGCTGGATCACGGCGGCGAGCAGGATGCCGATGGCCACCGCGACCACCGCGAGGATCCGCGGGTCGCCGTCCTTGGCCCTGATCGCGGCATCGGTGACGCCGTGCAGGTCCGCGTACTTTCCGGGCAGATAGACGAAGACCGCCGCCGCCACGAGTCCGAGCGAGATCACCGCGGAGATGAAGAAGCCGCGGTTGATCGCGGTCATGCCGCTGCGGTCGCTGCGGCGCGGGGCGACCGCGAAGATGCCGATCATGGCGGTGAGCACGCCGATCGCGGGCACGAGCAGCGGGAAGGCGAGCCCGGAGTCACCGAAGGCCGCCTTGCCGAGGATCAGCGCGGCCACGAGGGTCACCGCGTACGACTCGAACAGGTCGGCCGCCATACCGGCACAGTCGCCGACGTTGTCGCCCACGTTGTCGGCGATGGTCGCGGCATTGCGCGGATCGTCCTCCGGAATGCCCTGCTCGACCTTGCCGACCAGGTCGGCGCCGACGTCGGCGGCCTTGGTGAAGATGCCGCCGCCGACACGCATGAACATGGCGATCAGGGCGGCCCCGAGGCCGAAGCCTTCGAGCACCTTCGGCGCGTCGGCCGCGTACACCAGCACCACGCAGGAGGCGCCCAGCAGGCCGAGCCCCACCGTGAACATGCCGACGACGCCGCCCGTGCGGAAAGCGATCTTCATGGCTTTGTGCGAGACGGCGGTGAGATCCTTTTCCGGCTCGCCTTCCGCGGGAGTGGCCTCCCGGGCCGCCGCGGCGACGCGCACATTGCTGCGCACGGCGAGCCACATGCCGATATAACCGGTGGCCGCCGAGAAGGCGGCACCGATCAAGAAGAACACCGATCGGCCGGCGCGCTGATTCCAGTCGTCCGCGGGCAGCAGCATGAGCAGGAAGAACACGACGACGGCGAATACGCCGAGCGTGCGAAGCTGCCGGGCCAGGTAGGCGTTCGCACCTTCCTGGATCGCCGTCGCGATCTTCTTCATGCTGTCGGTGCCCTCGCCCGCCGCGAGCACCTGGCGCACCAGGATCCCTGCGACCACGAGCGCCGCCAGCGCGACGGCCGCGATGACTGCCACCAGGACGCGGTTGTCGTCGGTCAGGACTGCGGCTGCGAAGGTTGTGGGGTGGCCCAACTGATGAGGGGTAGAAAGCCCCGCCATTCGTCCTCCTTGACGCTTGGGCTGAGCTCAAGATGTGGACGGATTGTAGGTACCGGAACCTGATCAAAACAGTGCGCGGTAAACAGAATTGGCCTTCGCATGCTCTTCAGCAAATGATCGACGCCATCTCACAGAACCCGAAAGTGGTAATGCCCCAAAGGCATTGACGGCCACATTGACGCTTGATCAAATTATCGGGTCATTGATCGTGAATTTCTTCACGAATTCCGACGGTCGACGGAAAACAACACGAAGGGCCCTGCTCAGCAGGGCCCTTCGGGGTGACTCGCGGGGTGCGCCGAGTGGCGCGGGGTGGTTCGGCGGGGGTGGGTCAGGCGAGCGCGACGGCCGGCGGCGTCGTCGGCCAGGTCATGCGGATCAGTCCGCCGTCCTCCCCGGCGTTGACCTCCACGTCGTCGACGAGTCCGCTGATGACCGCGAGGCCCATCTCGTCCTCCTCGGCCTCCGCGTCCGCCTCCTCGTCGGCACCGCCGGGCGCCCGGTCCCCCGAGGGCGAATGGGGTACCTCGTCGCCGACCTCGATGGAGAACTGTTTCTCCTCCTCGATCAGCGCCACCTTCACCGGCGCCGTGATGCCGGCGCTCTGGTGCAGCCCGACGGCGCGGGAACAGGCCTCACCGACGGCGAGCCGCACCTCGTCGAGTACGGCCTCGTCCACTCCGGCCCTGCGCGCCACCGCTGCCGCCACCAGCCGGGCGGTCCTGACGTGCTCGGGCAGCGCGCTGAAGCGGAGTTCAACGGTGGCCATGCATCCCCCTCACGACTCGGGCGTGCGGTCGGGGGCCGGGCCGCCGAAAGCCCGGACCCCCTGATGAACTTCTTCCGCCCCGGACGAACCGGCCCGGGGCGAGGCGGGCCGACGCCCCCGGCCGATGGGGGCCCGAGGGCGGGGGGGCGGAGCGCGGGGGCGTGGGGGGGCGCGCCCGCTGCCGCGACCCGCTGGGGGGT
>NZ_JBHYKH010000108.1:0-8109 GCF_042741275.1 Streptomyces sp. NPDC058964 | reverse complement strand
TTTTAGAAACTCCCCCCCCCCCGCCCCCCCCGCCGGGGGGCGGGGGGGGCCCCCCCCCGGGGCCGATGGCGGCCCGAGGTCGGTCGGCAGCAGCCCGGGTCAGTCGGTGGCCGCCACCGCTTCCTCGACCGAGGTGTGGATCGGGAACACCTTGGTGAGGCCGGTGATGCGGAAGATCTTCAAAATGCGCTCCTGGTTGCAGACCAGGCGCAGCGAGCCCTCATGGGCACGCACCCGCTTCAGCCCGCCGACCAGCACGCCGAGTCCGGTGGAGTCGAGGAAGTCCACGCCCTCCATGTCGACGACGAGGTGGAAATTCCCGTCGTTCACCAGCTCGACCAGCTGCTCGCGCAGCTTGGGCGCGGTATATACGTCGATTTCGCCACCGACCTCGACGACCGTACGATCGCCGACGGTACGGGTCGACAGGGACAGGTCCACGGATCCTCCAGCACCTTGCTATCGAGCGGTCGCCCCTCGGGACACCTCGGCTTGCGGCCCCCGGGACGTTCGCCAGCCGCGATGGCATTCAATCACTTAACGGCAGGCGTGCACGACGCCTTGGCCCCATTGTCCGTCACGCCGGTGACACACTCGGTGCCGATGGCCAAGAATCACCGATCCGATCGAACCCCGACGGACACCGCACCCCGCCTCGCTCCGGGCACGGTCCTGGACCGGCTCGCCACCGGACCGAGCCGGGCTTCGCGCATCACTCATACGGAGCACTTGCCCCCGCGGGCGGGTCGGCATGCCGTCTGGCCAGACCGGATTCGCCCGGAAGTGATCGCGGCGGTGCAGAAGTGCGGCATCGAGCACCCCTGGGCCCACCAGGCGCTCGCCGCCGAGCACGCCCTGGACGGCGATTCGGTGGTCGTCGCCACGGGCACGGCGTCCGGCAAGTCCCTGGCGTACCTCGTGCCCGTGCTGTCGACCCTCCTGGACGGCTCCCAGGCCCCGAACGGCCGCGGCGCCACCGCCCTGTACCTGGCGCCCACGAAGGCCCTCACGGCCGATCAGCACCGCTCGGTGAAGGAACTTTCACAACCGCTGGGCACCGCGGTGCGGGCCGCCGTGTACGACGGCGACACGCCGGTCGAAGAACGCGAATGGGTCCGTCAGTACGCCAATTACGTCCTCACCAACCCCGACATGCTGCACCGCGGCATATTGCCGTCACACCCCCGCTGGTCCTCGTTCCTGAAGACGCTCAGGTACGTCGTCGTCGACGAGTGCCACACCTACCGGGGCGTCTTCGGCTCCCACGTGGCCCAGGTACTGCGCCGACTGCGCCGACTGTGCGCGCGCTACGGCGCGTCGCCCGTCTTCCTGCTGGCCTCCGCCACCGCCGCGGAGCCCTCCGTGGCCGCCCGCCGCCTCACCGGCCTCCCGGTGGTCGAGGTGGCCGACGACGCCTCCCCGCGCGGGGAACTGGTGTTCGCCCTCTGGGAACCCCCGCTCACCGAGCTGCACGGCGAGAAGGGCGCGCCGGTCCGGCGTACCGCCACCGCTGAGACGGCCGACCTCCTGACCGACCTCACCCTGCAGGGCGTGCGCTCGGTCGCCTTCGTACGCTCCCGGCGCGGCGCCGAGCTGATCTCCGTCATCGCCCAGGAACGCCTGGCCGAGGTCGACCGCTCCCTGGCCCGGCGCGTGGCGGCCTACCGCGGGGGCTACCTCCCCGAGGAGCGCCGTGCCCTGGAACGCGCCCTGCACTCCGGCGAGCTCCTCGGCCTGGCCGCGACGACGGCCCTGGAGCTCGGTGTGGACGTGTCCGGGCTCGACGCCGTACTGATCGCCGGTTACCCGGGCACTCGCGCCTCCCTGTGGCAGCAGGCGGGCCGGGCGGGCCGCTCCGGACAGGGCGCCCTGGCGGTGCTGGTCGCCCGCGACGACCCACTGGACACTTTCCTCGTCCATCATCCCGAGGCCCTGTTCGACCAACCGGTCGAATCCACCGTCCTCGACCCCGACAACCCGTACGTCCTGGCCCCGCACCTGTGCGCGGCCGCCGCGGAACTCCCGCTGACCGACGACGACCTGGAACTGTTCGGTCCCGCCTGCGCGGAGCTGCTGCCGCAGCTGGAGGCCGCGAAGCTGCTGCGCCGCCGCACGAAGGCCTGGCACTGGACGCGCCGGGAGCGGGCCGCCGACCTGATCGACATCCGCGGCGGGGGCGGCCGGCCGGTGCAGGTCGTCGAGGAGGGGACGGGACGCCTGCTGGGCACGGTGGACGCGGGCGCCGCGCACTCGACGGTCCACGAGGGCGCGGTCCACCTGCACCAGGGCCGTACGTACCTGGTGCGCTCCCTCGACCTGGAGGATTCGGTGGCCCTGGTCGAACAGGCGGACCCGCCGTATTCGACGGTCGCCCGGGACACGACGTCGATCTCCGTCCTGGAGACGGACGTCGAGGTCCCCTGGGGGGCGGGGCGCCTGTGCTACGGCTCGGTCGAGGTCACCAACCAGGTCGTCTCCTTCCTGCGCCGGCGTGTCATCACGGGCGAGGTGCTGGGCGAGACGAAACTCGACCTCCCGCCCCGCACCCTGCGCACCCGTGCCGTGTGGTGGACGGTGACCGAGGACCAGCTGGACGAGGCCCGGATCAACCCGGAGATCCTCGGCGGCTCCCTGCACGCCGCCGAGCACGCCTCGATCGGCATGCTGCCCCTCTTCGCCACCTGCGACCGCTGGGACATCGGCGGCGTCTCGGTCCCGCTGCACCCCGACACCCTCCTTCCGACGGTCTTCGTGTACGACGGCCATCCCGGCGGCGCGGGCTTCGCCGAGCGCGCCTTCCACACCGCCCGCGACTGGCTGGCCGCCACCCGCGAGGCGATCGCCTCCTGCGAGTGCGACGCCGGCTGCCCGTCCTGCATCCAGTCCCCCAAGTGCGGCAACGGGAACGATCCGCTGCACAAGCGGGGAGCCGTGCGGCTGCTCACGGTGCTGCTGCGGGGGGCACCGGAGGAGAAGCCCGACGAGAAGCGCGAGGAGAAGCCGGGCGAGGAGCCGGGCGAGGAGCCTCCAGGGGCTCCCGCGGAACCGACCCCACCGGGCCCGCCGAGCCCACCGGGCCCGCCGGTCCCGCCCGCGCCCTGACCTCCGCCGCGAACGGCCCCCGCCCCGTCTGCGCCTCACGTCCGACGTGTCGCCGACGATCGCGCACCGCACCAGTCGCGCCCCTTGGGCCGTCGCCACCCGATCGGCGCGGGCACAGGCCGCCGTGGTCCCCTCGGCCCAGTGGTCCGCGGCGGCGAGTGCCGCGAGGTCCGCGCCGCCCGCCGCTCGGTGCCGGGCGACGACGGCCTGCCCCAGGGCGAGCACGACCCCGAACACCACACACAGGACGGCGATCGCACCGACACTCCAGACGGTGGCGGACCCACGGTCCGAGAAACGGTCCGGGAAGCGGCTTGGGCGGCGTCCTGAGCGGCCTACCGAACAGCGATGGGAGAAGCGGCTCACACGGCCCAGGCGGCCCGTCGGGCCATGGTCCGGAAGCCGACCGGGGACCGGTTCGGCCATCCGGCGGCTCACGGTCCCGCCTCCGCCCCGTCCGGAGCGGTGCCCACCGTCTCCTCGGCCGACGCCACGGCCTCCTCCCGCACCTCGAAGGGCAGGCCCGACAGCAGCGGCGGCTCGGCGACGACCGTCACCCGGACCTGATCCCCCGCACGGGTGATCTTGATTTTCGCGCCGCTCGGTGCGGCCTCTCGGGTGACCGCCACGACCGCGTCGGCCGGATCCTGGCGGGCCGCCGCCCGGGCACCCGTGCGCGCCGCGTCCACGCAGCGAATCTGCGCCGCCACCACGAACAGCCCCCAGACCAGTGCCATCGTGAACGCCATCAGCACGGGGAGCACCACGGCCGCCTCCGCGGTCACGAAGCCCGCGTCCCGGCTCTCCCGTCCGGCTCCCTCACATCCGCGCACTGAGAGCTCGCTTCACGATGGCCTGCAGCTCAGCCCTGACCTGCCCGCTCGTCACGACCTCGTAGAGCAGCAGCGCGAACCCGACCGCCGCGACGATCCCCATCGCGTACTCGGACGTGACCATGCCCGCGTCCCGGCGCCGCAGGGACCGCCAGCACGCCCGCACCTTGCCGACCTTCTCAGCCACCCGAACCCCGTTCATCCGAACCTCCTTCATTCGAACCTCCTTCATTCGAACCTCGCCGACCTGAACCACATTCATCCGAACTCCCATGCCTCGAAGCCTTGTCGATCACCTGGACCCACTCGTCGCACCCGTCACCCATCACCCCCTCCCACCACACCGCTCGCCAGCCCGATCACCACGGGAAGTACGCCGACCGCGATGAACGCGGGCAGGAAGCACAGCCCGACCGGCGCGGTGACCATGACGGCCGCCCGGCGGGCCCGGGCCGTCGCGGTGCGCGCCCACTCGGCGCGGGCGTCCGCGGCGAGCCGTGCCACGGGGCCGGCCGCGGGAAGCCCCGACTCGTCGGCGCGCTCCAGGAGTCGTGCCAGGGCGGCGGCGCCCGGCAGCATCGCCAACCGGCTCCAGGCGTCCGCCGGTTCACCACCGAGCCGTACTTCCGCCGCGCCCCGCGCCAGCCGTTCCCCGACCGGCCCCTCGAGGGCGTCCCCGACGGCCTGGGCTGCGATCACCGGACCGGCACCGGCCGCGATGCAGGCCGCCAGGAGGTCGGCGGCGAGAGGGAGTTGACGGGCGGCGTGGGCGGCGTCGAACTCCTCCGCCCGGCCGCCGTCCCCCTGCCGCCGACGCCACCGCCACAGTCCCGCGGCCGCTCCCAGCCCCACTACGACACCGGTGAGCCCGCCGACCAGCACCCATCCGGCGCCCACCACTCCGGCCACGGGCAGCCACCGCCGTACGGCGTCCCGCGCCCTGACGGGCGTCCCGGTGTCCGCCACAGGTTCCAGGGCCAGGAGTTCGGCCAGTCGCCGCCGGGTCCGGCGTCCGTACCGTGCCGCCGCCAGCCACCGCGCCGACCGGCCGAGGAGGAGCACCGCCACGGCGATCACCCCCAGCCTGTGGACAAAATCCGCGCTCATGAAGCCTCCGCTCCACGCACGATCTGTGCCGCCCACCACATCCCGGCGGCCTCGAACAGTCCGCCGACCACCAAGCAGCCCAGGCCGGCCCCGGTGTGCAGCAGCACTCGCAGCGGGTCCGCGCCCATGGCCGTACCGAGGAACAGACCCAGCGCGGGCAGGGCCGCGAGCATCACCGCCGTCGCGCGGGAGCCCGCCAACTGGGCACGCAGGTCGACGCGTTGGTCCCGTTCCGCGCGCAGCGCCCCGTCCAGCCGGTCCAGGCCGGCCGCCAGCCCGGCGCCCTGGTCCACGGCCACCCGCCAGCACGCCGCGAGCCCCAACAGCCCCTCGGCACCCGGTTGCCGGGCCGCCGCGGCGAGCGCGCCCGGTACGTCCCCTCCGAACCGGGCCGCGGCGACCACCGCCGCCTGCGCCTCCGCGAGGCCGCCGGAGTCCCGCGCGGCGCGGAACAGCGCCTCTCCCGGCTGCCGCCCGGCACGCACCTCCCCGGAAAGCGCACCGCACAGCGCGATGACCGCGTCCCCGCGCCGCTCCCGCTCCTGCCTCGCCTCCCTGGTCAGCCGCACCCGCCGCAGCACCGGCACTCCGGCAGCCCCCGCGACCACCGGAATCACCGACGTGCCCAGCAGCCCGAGCACCAGCCCCGCAGCCAGCGACCACCATTCGCCGCGCACCCGGTCGCGCAGCCGCCGCAGTTCGCCGGCCGCCTGCTCCCACAAGGGAGGTCCGGTCCCCACCACCCCGCCACCGGCCAGCAGCAGCCGGGCCCGCCGCGCTCCCCGCTGCCGACCGCCCATGAGCCAGACGGCCGCCCCGACGCACGCGGCCGCGGCACCCACCGACATCTCACCCATCACATCCGTCACTTCAGGCACTTCCCACACTCCCCTCGTCGACGTCCTGACCGGCGCCGCCGCAGTTGTCGCCCCTGCTGCCACTGATCCCACCGCCGGCCTCACCGCCGGCCTCGCTGTCGAGCAGCCCCCGCAGCCGCTCCCAACCCCGCTCGCGCTCGAACGCCGCAGCGCCCCACCGCAGCGCCGGCACGGTCCGCACCAGCCCCGTGGGGTCCCGCTCCAGCACATGCATCTCGGCGATCCGCCGCCGCCCCGTCCGGTCCCGTACGAGATGCAGCACCACCGACAGCGCGGCCGCCAACTGGCTGTGCAGGGCGGCCCGGTCGAGTCCGGCGGCCGTCCCCAGAGCTTCCAGGCGGGCCGGTACGTCCGCGGCGGCATTGGCGTGCACCGTGCCGCAGCCGCCCTCGTGGCCGGTGTTGAGCGCGGCCAGCAGATGGACGACCTCGGGGCCGCGCACCTCGCCCACCACCAGCCGGTCGGGCCGCATCCGCAGCGCCTGCCGGACAAGGTCCTCCAGGGTGACCAGGCCCGCGCCCTCCTGATTGGCGGGTCTGGTCTCCAGCCGCACGACGTGCGGGTGATCGGGCCGCAGTTCCGCCGAGTCCTCGGCGAGCACGATCCGTTCGCCCGGTCCGACCAGCCCGAGCAGCGCGCTGAGCAGGGTCGTCTTGCCGCTGCCGGTGCCACCGCTGATGAGGAAGGACAGCCGCGCCCGCAGCAGCGCGCGCAGGACACGGTCCCCTCCCGGCGGCACGGTGCCCGCCGTCACCAGTTCGCCGAGTGTGAAGGCCCTCGGCCGTACCACCCGCAGGGACAGGCAGGTGCAGCCGACGGCCACCGGGGGCAGCACCGCGTGCAGCCGGGTCCCGTCGGGCAACCGGGCGTCGGCCCAGGGGCGGGCGTCGTCCAGGCGGCGTCCGGCCACCGCGGCCAGGCGCTGTGCCAGGCGCCGCACGGCGGCGGCGTCGGGGAAGGCCACCGGGGTCAGTTCGAGGCCGCCACCCCGGTCGACCCACACCCGGTCCGGGGCCGACACCAGGACGTCGGTGACCGACGGGTCGGCGAGCAGCGCCTCCAGTGGTCCGCTGCCGACCAGTTCGGACCGCAACCTGGCGGCCGCACCGAGGACTTCGGCGTCGCCGAGCACCCGGCCCTGCTGGCGCAGCGCCTGTGCCACGCGCGCGGGTGTCGGTTCGGCGCCGCTCTCGGCCAGCCAACGGCGCACGCCGTCGAGCAGTTCCGGGCCGCCCGCCGCGTCGAGTCCGGGAGCCGTCGTCATACGCCACCCGCCTCGACCAGCGTCCGCTCCCAGAAGCCCTTGCAGAACCGGGCCAGCGGCCCCCGGCCGGTCGCGCCGGGGGGCTTGCCGCTCTCGTGGGGGCGCAGCAGCCCCGACTCGACGGGCACCTCTCCGGCCAGGGGCAGTCCGAGCAGCCTGGCCACCTCGCGGTCGTCCAGTCCGGGTGCGTACGGCCCCCGCACCGCCACCCGGAGGTCGCGCAGGATCATGCCCACGGCGGACGCCACCCGCCCGGCCGCCGCGACGGCGCGCAGTTCGGCCGGGACGACGAGGAGCGCGAGGTCGAGCTGGGCGAGGGCCTCGGCGACCCCGTCGTCCAGGCGCCTCGGCAGATCGACGACCACCGTGCCGCCGCGCCGCCGGGCGGCCGCGAGGACCGCTCGTACCGCCGGGGGCGGAATGGCGACGCAGTCGCCGCGGTCCCAGCTGAGCACCCGCAGGGAGTGGAGTTCGGGCAGCGACTCCTCCAGGGCGCCTCCGCCGACCCGGCCGCGTGAGGCGGCGAACGCGGGCCAGCGCAGCCCTTCGGCGGTCTCGCCGCCGAGAAGTACGTCGAGGCCGCCGCCCAGCGGATCCGCGTCCACGAGCAGGGTGCGCAGTCCCTCGCGCGCGGAGGTGACGGCGAGCGCGCAGGCGAGCGTGGAGGCACCGGCTCCGCCGCGGCCCCCGATGACGCCCACGGTGAGCGCGGGGCGGCCGACGCCCTCGGCGACGTCGGCGATGCGGTCGACCAGCCACTGCTCGCCGTCGGGCAGCATCAGGACGTGGTCGGCGCCGATCTGCACGGCCCTCTTCCAGACCCCGGGGTCGGGGGGGGGGGGGGGGGGCCCCCCCCCCCCCCCCCCCCGGGGCGGCCCCCCCCCCCCCGCGCGCCGCCCCGGGGCCCCCCCCCCCCCCCCCCGCG
>NZ_JBHYKH010000107.1:17161-21064 GCF_042741275.1 Streptomyces sp. NPDC058964 | reverse complement strand
CGCGCCCCCCCATTCCACGCGGGCGCACAACACCCCCCCTAACACCGGCTGGCCCCTGTGGGGGCTTATTCGCGTAGGGGACGCCGACGCGTTGCCGGCGGGGGCGGGGTCACGTGCGTGGATCGCCCGTGGACCGGTTCAGCCCAGCCGCCGCCTGCGGAGCCACAGACGGTGTGCCATGGCGGCGCAGCCCAGTGCCACGAGCGCACCGCCCACGACCATCGTGGGCACCGGCGACTTGATGGAACCTCCCTCGCCCGCCCGCACGGCGCCGGGGACCACGGCGGCGGGCGCCGCCGCGACGTTGCTCACGCCGCTCACGCCGGCGGTGCCGCGCGGGAGCGCGACGACGGTGGTTCCGAGGTTGCCCACGCCGCCCAGGATGGGCCCGGGGAAGAACCCGCCCCCGTTGTTGTGGCCCCGCCCCTCGTCGCGGTGGTTGTTGTTGCCGTTGTCGTGCGAGACGTTGTGCGAACCCTGCTCGTTGGAGTTGTTCACGGGGTTCTGGATGACAACCTGCTGAACGGGGCTGGCGGAGCCGTGGCTGTTGATGCTGGGAACGTTGGTGGGGGAGACGCCCTGGGGCGTGTCCTCTGTCGTACCTGTCGTACCACCCTTGGGCAGGACGTCGGCCGGGTTCTGGAGCGTCGTGTCGTAGGACGGATCGAGCAGGGGCTGCTGCCCGGAGGCGTCCAGGGACGTGTCCTGGGGGACCGTGTCGAGAGACGGGTACTGCGAGATGTCACCGGACCCCGTGCCCGGGGCGGTGTCCTGGGCGAGGTCACCGGGCGCGGCGTCCTGAGCGGTGCCCTGGACGGTGTCCTGCTGGGATCCCTCGGACGGGACCTGGGGTGCGGCGCTCAGCGCATCGACCTGCTCGGCCGGTGCCGCGAAGGCGGCCGGGGCGGTGGTGCCGGCGGCTATGAGGCCGACCAGGGCGGCAGCGGAAACGCTATGGACGGTGCGGCGCATGGGATGGACTCCTTAGAGCAGCGGTGGAGGCGGACGTTTGATGCCTCTGCAGCCATCAGAGCCCGACGAGCGTCACCTCGCGCGCGGCCGGGGGCCATTAGCGGGGCAGGGGCGGCCTGAACGGGTGACACCCGGAGTCGAACCGCGCTCCGTGGGGAATTCCTGGGCGCCGCGGATCCGCCCGGTGCCCCCGGCCCGCGGGACGACCGGTCCGAGCGGCCGCGGGACCATGTCCGAGGACGGGTCGAGGGCCTTGCGAAAGCCGCCTGACCTGGAGGATTTCTTGTCCCGGGGAGACAGCGGCTATCGTTGTGCGGTATGCCATCTGCGGGATCATGCACTTCCGGTGCATCCGAACGGTGCAGGTGGTAATCAACCTCTCAGTAAGGACCCGGAGAGAGCATGCCTCCCAAGAAGAAGAAGGTCACGGGGCTTATCAAGCTCCAGATCCAGGCCGGCGCCGCCAACCCGGCTCCGCCGGTCGGCCCGGCGCTGGGTCAGCACGGCGTCAACATCATGGAGTTCTGCAAGGCCTACAACGCCGCGACCGAGTCGCAGCGCGGTTGGGTCATCCCGGTGGAGATCACGGTCTACGAGGACCGTTCCTTCACCTTCGTGACCAAGACGCCGCCGGCCGCGAAGATGATCCTCAAGGCCGCGGGCATTGAGAAGGGCTCCGGCGAGCCGCACAAGACCAAGGTCGCCAAGATCACCGAGGCGCAGGTCCGCGAGATCGCCACGACCAAGATGCCCGACCTCAACGCCAACGACCTGGACGCGGCCGCGAAGATCATCGCCGGTACCGCGCGTTCCATGGGCGTCACGGTCGAGGGCTGAACCCCACCTTCGTAGAACCATGCGGCCTCGGCCGCACGTGGTAGGGCCTGCTCGGCCCGTACACCACGACTCCTTTCAGAACACACAGGAGCAGTTGTGAGCAAGCGCAGCAAGGCTCTCCGCGCTGCGGACGCCAAGGTCGACCGGGAGAAGCAGTACGCCCCGCTCGAGGCCGTCCGTCTCGCCAAGGAGACCTCCACGACCAAGTTCGACGGCACCGTCGAGGTCGCCTTCCGTCTGGGTGTCGACCCGCGCAAGGCCGACCAGATGGTCCGTGGCACCGTGAACCTTCCGCACGGCACCGGTAAGACCGCCCGGGTCCTGGTCTTCGCGACCGGCGACCGTGCCGAGGCCGCGCGTGCCGCGGGCGCCGACATCGTCGGTGCCGACGAGCTGATCGACGAGGTGGCGAAGGGCCGTCTGGACTTCGACGCCGTCGTCGCCACCCCGGACCTCATGGGCAAGGTCGGCCGCCTCGGCCGCGTCCTCGGCCCGCGTGGTCTGATGCCGAACCCGAAGACCGGCACCGTGACCCCGGACACCGCCAAGGCTGTGACCGAGATCAAGGGCGGCAAGATCGAGTTCCGCGTCGACAAGCACTCGAACCTGCACTTCATCATCGGCAAGACGTCCTTCGAGGACACCCAGCTGGTGGAGAACTACGGCGCGGCCCTGGAGGAGATCCTCCGTCTGAAGCCGTCCGCCGCCAAGGGTCGCTACATCAAGAAGGCCGCCATCAGCACCACGATGGGCCCCGGCATCCCGGTCGACTCGAACCGCACCCGCAACCTCCTCGTCGAGGAGGACCCGGCCGCCGTCTGAGCCTGAGCTCACCCCGGTAGCCGCGTACGCGTCGAGGGGGGGGGGGCCGGCAGCGCACGTGGTTGGGGGCCCCCCGGCGGGCTGGCGGCGAAATAAGACACCCCGCGCCCGGGGCGGGCGCGTGGACACCAGGACTCGCATAGGGGTGGGACGACATGAAGAGCACGACCGTGCGCCGCGTGACCCTTTCGATCGCGGTGGCCGCCGCGCTGACGGGGGTGGCCGCCTGCGGTTCGGACTCCTCCGGAGGCGGCTCCGTCAGCCCCGTCGCGGCCCTGCGCTCCGCCGAGAAGTCCACGGACAAGGCCGAGTCGGCCAAGGTCCGTTCGTCCACGACCATCGGCTCCGTGATGTCCATGGACGCGGACGGCGCCCTCAGCTGGGGCGACGGTCTCACCGGCACCCTCACCATCAACTACACCGGTGGCACCACGGCCCAGACGATGCGTCAGCTCGGCTCGACGTCGATGGAGGCCCGGTACCTGCCCGACGCCTACTACGCCAAGATGAGCGACAAGTTCGCCCAGCAGTCCGGCGGCAAGCACTGGATCCGGTACGCGTACGACGACCTCGCCAAGCTCGGCGGCAGCTCCGGCGCGTATCTCAAGGACCAGATGCAGAACACCACGCCGAACCAGTCCGTGAAGCTGCTGCTGGCCTCCGGGGACGTCAAGAAGGTCGGCGAGGAGAAGGTGTCCGGCGTGAACACCACGCACTACTCGGGCACCGTGAACGTCGCCGACCTGGCGGGCAAGAGCAGCAACCTCAGCGCGAGCCAGCTGACGGACCTGAAGAAGCAGCTCACCCAGGCCGGGGTCAGCACGGAGACCGTGGACATCTGGGTCAACGACCAGGACCTGCTGGTCAAGAAGGTCGAGAAGGCCGACATGACGGCCGGCCGGATGACCCAGACCGCCTACTACAGCGACTACGGCGTGAAGGTCACGGCCGAGGAGCCCCCGGCGAGCGACACCAAGGACTTCACCGACCTCGTGAAGAGCTCGGGCAGCGTCGGCAGCCCGGGCACCGTGGCGAGCGGCTCCGGCTCCAGCTCCTGAGACCCGCTCCCCGGGTCACGTCCGCCGGCCCGCCGCGCGGCGACTGCGCGTGATCCGGGGGAGCGGTGAGGTCTGCCGCGGGGCGGGCTTGCCGACGGCCGCCGTGCTGCCGGCCGGGGGCGCGGCGGCAGCATCGCCGAGGGCCGCCGCCCCGGGGGGCGGGGGCCCCCCCCGGCCGCGCCCCGGGCCGTGGGGAAGACCGCCGGCGCGCCGT
>NZ_JBHYKH010000107.1:0-17151 GCF_042741275.1 Streptomyces sp. NPDC058964 | reverse complement strand
CGCCGAGGCCGGCCGTCCGGGGGCGCGGCGCCCGCCGCGGCCGTCGCCAGGGCCGTTCGGAAGACCGGCGGTCTCACGTACCTGCGCTACCGGACGACCGACCCGATACCCGACCAGGGCCGGGACCCGGGCCGAGGGGGCGTACGGCGCCGGGGAGAGCCCCCTCAGGGCCCCCGGCCTCGGCGGGGAGCATCCCGGCTGGAACGACATGCGCGGCTCGGCCACCGTCGACGCCGTCCGCGCCTGGTGGGCCCGCCCCGGCCACCGTGCCCGGCAAGTACGCCTGCCGGGGCATACGACGGCACGGCGAGTCCGGTCCGGTCGTCACCTTCCCCGCCCGCGACGAACGGGCGGATTTGCTTCGTTGCGACCTGGTCCCGTACTCTCCTCGAGAAGCCAAAGACCGCTGGTCGTTGCCGTGTGTTCGAAGAAGACACGGTGGCCGAAGGATCCGCTGAAGAGCGGACGACCCGCGCAGGTGACAGTGGAAGTGCTCCCGGAGTTCGCCGCCCCGAGCGTGCGAGCACCCGGTCGAGCTACGCCCCGTGCGCCTGCGCCGGGGCGTTTCGTTTAACTCAGCCCCTTCCGAGCGGTCCATCACCCGGAAGGAGGCCGACGCTCTATGGCAAGGCCCGACAAGGCTGCCGCGGTGGCCGAGCTCGCGGAGCAGTTCCGCAGCTCGAACGCCGCCGTGCTGACCGAGTACCGGGGTCTCACCGTGGCGCAGCTCAAGACGCTGCGTCGTTCGCTCGGTGAGAACGCCCAGTACGCCGTGGTGAAGAACACGCTGACCAAGATTGCGGCCAACGAGGCCGGGATCACGACGCTCGACGACCTGTTCAACGGTCCGACGGCGGTCGCCTTCGTCACCGGTGACCCGGTGGAGTCGGCGAAGGGTCTTCGTGACTTCGCCAAGGACAACCCGAACCTCGTCATCAAGGGCGGTGTCCTTGAAGGCAAGGCGATGTCCGCCGACGAGATCAAGAAGCTTGCGGACCTCGAGTCCCGCGAGGTTCTGCTCGCCAAGCTGGCGGGCGCCTTCAAGGGCAAGCAGACCCAGGCTGCTCAGGTCTTCCAGGCGCTGCCCTCGAAGCTCGTCCGCACCGTGGACGCGCTCCGTGCCAAGCAGGCCGAGCAGGGCGGTGCCGAGTAACTCGGCTCGCGAAATGACCGCCGCCGCCTGAGGCGGAGGTCGTAGCGGGCCGAACGTACGCCCGCCATACATGTACATCCGGCACCAGCCGAAATTAGTGGAAGGATCGCCCACCATGGCGAAGCTCAGCCAGGAAGACCTGCTCGCGCAGTTCGAGGAGATGACCCTCATCGAGCTCTCCGAGTTCGTGAAGGCCTTCGAGGAGAAGTTCGACGTCACCGCCGCCGCCGCGGTCGCCGTTGCCGGCCCGGCCGGTCCGGCCGCCGCCGCCGAGGCCGAGGAGGAGAAGGACGAGTTCGACGTCATCCTCACCGGTGCGGGCGACAAGAAGATCCAGGTCATCAAGGTCGTGCGTGAGCTGACCTCCCTGGGCCTGAAGGAGGCCAAGGACCTCGTGGACGGCGCCCCGAAGCCCGTCCTGGAGAAGGTTGCCAAGGACGCCGCGGAGAAGGCCGCCGAGTCCCTCAAGGGCGCCGGCGCCTCCGTCGAGGTCAAGTGACCTCACGGGTCCGCACGGACTCATCCGCGCGCTGACTACGGCCCCGTAGGGCTGTAACGCGAACGCACCGAAGAGCGATCATCCATCCGGGTGGTCGCTCTTCGGCGTTCCGAGGGTCGGACGACGGCTGCCTTGCACCTGGGGTACCTGGGAGTATGGTGATCTTCGTCGTGCCCTCGAGCGCCCCTGGTGTCCGGCTGCAAGTGACGAGCGCAGCATCCGGTTTGGGCATGGAGGGCCTTGACGAACCGCACGCAGCGCGCAATTCTCAGGACGCGTCGTCACAAGGATCCGAATCCGAGGCATGGATCGACGACGAAGAGGGCAGTATCACCGTGCGTTGAGGGCAATCAGACCGAGGGCGTTGAGAACAACGAGGGTCTCGAAAAACCCGCACTGGACATCAGTGTGCCAAGTGGCTACACTGACCCTTTGCGCTGCCTGTTAGCTGTCCCCTGCCCGTCACCAGGGGCATGCCCTCACTTGAGCACAGACGACCGGACGTTCCCTGACCTGGGACTTCTGTCTCTGTGCACGGGAGAGGGGCCGGTACGCGCGTAGTGAGTCCGAGCCCTCGGAAGGACCCCCTCTTGGCCGCCTCGCGCAATGCCTCGACCGCGAATACGAACAACGGCGCCAGCACCGCCCCGCTGCGCATCTCCTTTGCAAAGATCAAGGAGCCTCTCGAGGTTCCGAACCTGCTCGCGCTGCAGACCGAGAGCTTCGACTGGCTGCTCGGCAACACCGCCTGGCAGAGTCGGGTCGAGGAGGCTCTCGAGAACGGTCAGGACGTCCCCACCAAGTCCGGACTGGAGGAGATCTTCGAGGAGATCTCCCCGATCGAGGACTTCTCGGGATCGATGTCGCTGACCTTCCGCGACCACCGCTTCGAGCCGCCGAAGAACTCCATCGACGAGTGCAAGGAGCGCGACTTCACGTACGCCGCCCCGCTCTTCGTGACGGCCGAGTTCACGAACAACGAGACCGGCGAGATCAAGTCCCAGACGGTCTTCATGGGCGACTTCCCGCTCATGACCAACAAGGGCACGTTCGTGATCAACGGCACCGAGCGTGTCGTGGTGTCGCAGCTGGTCCGTTCGCCCGGTGTCTACTTCGACTCCTCGATCGACAAGACGTCCGACAAGGACATCTTCTCGGCCAAGATCATCCCGTCCCGGGGTGCCTGGCTGGAGATGGAGATCGACAAGCGCGACATGGTCGGTGTCCGCATCGACCGCAAGCGCAAGCAGTCCGTGACCGTCCTCCTGAAGGCGCTCGGCTGGACGACCGAGCAGATCCTCGAGGAGTTCGGCGAGTACGAGTCCATGCGCGCCACCCTGGAGAAGGACCACACCCAGGGCCAGGACGACGCGCTGCTCGACATCTACCGCAAGCTGCGTCCGGGCGAGCCCCCCACGCGTGAGGCCGCGCAGACGCTTCTGGAGAACCTGTACTTCAACCCGAAGCGCTACGACCTCGCCAAGGTCGGCCGCTACAAGGTCAACAAGAAGCTGGGTGCGGACGCTCCGCTCGACGCGGGCATCCTGACCGTCGAGGACGTCATCTCGACGATCAAGTACCTGGTGAAGCTGCACGCGGGCGAGACCGAGACCGCCGGGGACAACGGCGACACGATCGTCGTCGAGACCGACGACATCGACCACTTCGGCAACCGCCGCCTGCGCAGCGTCGGCGAGCTCATCCAGAACCAGGTCCGCACGGGTCTGGCGCGTATGGAGCGCGTCGTGCGCGAGCGCATGACCACGCAGGACGTCGAGGCGATCACGCCGCAGACCCTGATCAACATCCGGCCGGTCGTCGCCTCCATCAAGGAGTTCTTCGGCACCAGCCAGCTGTCCCAGTTCATGGACCAGAACAACCCGCTGTCCGGGCTGACGCACAAGCGTCGTCTGTCCGCGCTCGGCCCGGGTGGTCTCTCCCGTGAGCGGGCCGGCTTCGAGGTCCGTGACGTGCACCCGTCCCACTACGGACGTATGTGCCCGATCGAGACGCCCGAAGGCCCGAACATCGGTCTGATCGGCTCGCTCGCCTCGTACGGCCGGGTCAACGCGTTCGGTTTCGTCGAGACGCCTTACCGCAAGGTCGTCGACGGCCAGGTCACCGACGAGGTGGACTACCTGACCGCCGACGAAGAGGACCGATTCGTCATCGCGCAGGCCAACGCCACGCTCAACGACGAACTGCGCTTCACCGAGAACCGGGTCCTGGTCCGCCGCCGTGGCGGCGAGGTCGACTACGTCGCCGGTGACGACGTGGACTACATGGACGTCTCGCCGCGCCAGATGGTGTCGGTCGCGACCGCCATGATCCCGTTCCTCGAGCACGACGACGCCAACCGTGCCCTCATGGGCGCGAACATGATGCGCCAGGCCGTTCCGCTGATTAAGTCGGAGGCCCCGCTCGTCGGCACCGGCATGGAGTACCGCTCCGCCGTCGACGCCGGTGACGTGGTCAAGGCCGAGAAGGCGGGTGTGGTCCAGGAGGTCTCCGCGGACTACATCACCACCGCCAACGACGACGGCACGTACATCACGTACCGCCTGCACAAGTTCGCCCGGTCCAACCAGGGCACCTCGGTCAACCAGAAGGTCGTCGTCAACGAGGGCGACCGGATCATCGAGGGCCAGGTCCTCGCCGACGGCCCGGCCACCGAGAACGGTGAGATGGCCCTCGGCAAGAACCTGCTCGTGGCGTTCATGCCGTGGGAGGGTCACAACTACGAGGACGCGATCATCCTGTCGCAGCGCCTCGTGCAGGACGACGTCCTCTCCTCGATCCACATCGAGGAGCACGAGGTCGACGCCCGTGACACCAAGCTCGGCCCCGAGGAGATCACCCGGGACATCCCGAACGTCTCCGAGGAGGTCCTCGCCGACCTCGACGAGCGCGGCATCATCCGCATCGGTGCCGAGGTCATCGCCGGCGACATCCTCGTCGGCAAGGTGACCCCGAAGGGTGAGACCGAGCTGACCCCCGAGGAGCGCCTGCTGCGCGCGATCTTCGGTGAGAAGGCCCGTGAGGTCCGTGACACCTCGCTGAAGGTGCCGCACGGCGAGACCGGCAAGGTCATCGGCGTCCGCGTCTTCGACCGCGAGGAGGGCGACGAGCTTCCCCCGGGTGTGAACCAGCTTGTGCGCGTGTACGTGGCGCAGAAGCGCAAGATCACCGACGGTGACAAGCTCGCCGGCCGTCACGGCAACAAGGGTGTCATCTCCAAGATCCTGCCGATCGAGGACATGCCGTTCCTGGAGGACGGCACCCCGGTCGACATCATCCTCAACCCGCTGGGTGTCCCGTCCCGAATGAACCCGGGACAGGTCCTGGAGATCCACCTCGGCTGGCTCGCCAGCCGCGGCTGGGACGTCTCCGGTCTCGCGGACGAGTGGGCGCAGCGCCTCCAGGCGATCGGCGCCGACAAGGTCGCTCCCGGCACCAACGTCGCCACCCCGGTGTTCGACGGTGCGCGCGAGGACGAGCTCGCGGGTCTGCTGCAGCACACCATCCCGAACCGGGACGGCGAGCGCATGGTGCTCCCGACCGGCAAGGCGCGGCTGTTCGACGGCCGTTCGGGTGAGCCGTTCCCGGACCCGATCTCCGTCGGCTACATGTACATCCTGAAGCTGCACCACCTGGTCGACGACAAGCTGCACGCCCGCTCGACCGGTCCGTACTCGATGATCACCCAGCAGCCGCTGGGTGGTAAGGCGCAGTTCGGTGGTCAGCGCTTCGGTGAGATGGAGGTGTGGGCCCTCGAGGCCTACGGCGCCGCGTACGCCCTCCAGGAGCTGCTGACGATCAAGTCCGACGACGTCACCGGCCGCGTGAAGGTCTACGAGGCCATCGTCAAGGGCGAGAACATCCCCGAGCCCGGCATCCCCGAGTCCTTCAAGGTGCTCATCAAGGAGATGCAGTCGCTCTGCCTGAACGTGGAGGTGCTGTCCAGCGACGGTATGTCCATCGAGATGCGTGACACCGACGAGGACGTCTTCCGCGCTGCGGAGGAGCTCGGCATCGACCTGTCCCGGCGCGAGCCGAGCAGCGTCGAAGAGGTCTGACGGGAGTCCGGCGGGGCCTCTCCCGCAGAGGCCCCGCCGATCCCGCGACCCCCGTTTCAGACCACAGACTTACGACCCTGAGAGGGATTGACGCATAGTGCTCGACGTCAACTTCTTCGACGAGCTCCGGATCGGCCTGGCCACCGCGGACGACATCCGTCAGTGGAGCCACGGCGAGGTCAAGAAGCCCGAGACCATCAACTACCGCACCCTCAAGCCCGAGAAGGACGGACTCTTCTGCGAGAAGATCTTCGGTCCGACCCGGGACTGGGAGTGCTACTGCGGCAAGTACAAGCGCGTCCGCTTCAAGGGCATCATCTGCGAGCGCTGTGGCGTCGAGGTCACGCGGGCGAAGGTGCGCCGCGAGCGGATGGGCCACATCGAGCTGGCCGCTCCCGTCACGCACATCTGGTACTTCAAGGGCGTCCCGAGCCGTCTGGGCTACCTGCTCGACCTGGCTCCCAAGGACCTCGAGAAGGTCATCTACTTCGCGGCGTACATGATCACGTACGTCGACGAGGAGCGCCGTACCCGTGACCTGCCCTCCCTGGAGGCGCACGTCTCCGTGGAGCGCCAGCAGGTCGAGAACCGTCGCGACGCCGACCTCGAGGCCCGCGCCAAGAAGCTCGAGGCCGACCTGGCCGAGCTCGAGGCCGAGGGTGCCAAGGCCGACGTGCGCCGCAAGGTGCGCGAGGGTGCCGAGCGTGAGATGAAGCAGCTGCGCGACCGTGCGCAGCGCGAGATCGACCGTCTCGACGAGGTGTGGACCCGCTTCAAGAACCTCAAGGTCCAGGACCTCGAGGGCGACGAGCTGCTCTACCGCGAGCTGCGTGACCGCTTCGGCACGTACTTCGACGGTTCGATGGGCGCCCAGGCCCTGCAGAAGCGCCTGGAGTCCTTCGACCTCGAGGAGGAGGCCGAGAAGCTCCGCGAGATCATCCGTACCGGCAAGGGCCAGAAGAAGACCCGCGCCCTCAAGCGCCTGAAGGTCGTCTCCGCGTTCCTGCAGACGTCCAACAGCCCCAAGGGCATGGTCCTCGACTGCGTGCCGGTCATCCCGCCGGACCTGCGTCCGATGGTGCAGCTGGACGGTGGCCGCTTCGCGACCTCCGACCTGAACGACCTGTACCGCCGTGTGATCAACCGCAACAACCGTCTGAAGCGGCTCCTGGACCTCGGTGCCCCGGAGATCATCGTCAACAACGAGAAGCGCATGCTTCAGGAGGCTGTTGACGCCCTCTTCGACAACGGTCGTCGCGGCCGCCCGGTGACGGGCCCCGGCAACCGCCCGCTGAAGTCCCTCAGCGACATGCTGAAGGGCAAGCAGGGTCGATTCCGTCAGAACCTGCTCGGTAAGCGTGTGGACTACTCCGCGCGTTCCGTGATCGTCGTCGGCCCGCAGCTGAAACTGCACCAGTGCGGTCTGCCCAAGGCCATGGCCCTGGAGCTCTTCAAGCCGTTCGTGATGAAGCGCCTGGTCGACCTGAACCACGCGCAGAACATCAAGAGCGCCAAGCGCATGGTGGAGCGCGGCCGCACGGTCGTGTACGACGTCCTCGAAGAGGTCATCGCCGAGCACCCGGTTCTGCTGAACCGTGCTCCCACCCTGCACCGCCTCGGCATCCAGGCCTTCGAGCCGCAGCTGGTCGAGGGCAAGGCCATCCAGATCCACCCGCTCGTCTGCACCGCGTTCAACGCGGACTTCGACGGTGACCAGATGGCCGTGCACCTGCCGCTGTCCGCGGAGGCGCAGGCCGAGGCCCGCATCCTGATGCTGTCCTCGAACAACATCCTCAAGCCGGCCGACGGCCGTCCGGTGACGATGCCGACCCAGGACATGGTCCTCGGTCTGTTCTTCCTCACCACCGACGGCGAGCTGCGTGACACCAAGGGCGAGGGCCGGTCCTTCGGCTCCACGGCCGAGGCGATCATGGCGTTCGACGCCGGCGAGCTCGCGCTGCAGTCCGCGATCGACATCCGCTTCCCGGTGGGCACCATCCCGCCGCGCGGCTGGACCCCGCCGGCGCAGGAGGAGGGCGAGCCGGAGTGGCAGCAGGGTGACACCTTCCGCCTGCGGACGACCCTGGGCCGCGCGCTCTTCAACGAGCTGCTGCCCGAGGACTACCCGTTCGTCGACTACTCGGTGGGCAAGAAGCAGCTCTCCGAGATCGTCAACGACCTGGCCGAGCGCTACCCCAAGGTCATCGTGGCGGCGACGCTCGACAACCTGAAGGCGGCCGGCTTCTACTGGGCGACCCGTTCCGGTGTCACCGTGGCCATCTCCGACGTCGTCGTTCCCGAGGCGAAGAAGGAGATCGTCCGCGGCTACGAGGCGCAGGACGAGAAGGTCCAGAAGCAGTACGAGCGCGGTCTGATCACCAAGGAAGAGCGCACTCAGGAACTCATCGCGATCTGGACCAAGGCGACCAACGAGGTCGCCGAGGCGATGAACGAGAACTTCCCCAAGACGAACCCCATCTTCATGATGGTTGACTCGGGTGCCCGAGGAAACATGATGCAGATGCGGCAGATCGCCGGTATGCGTGGTCTGGTGTCGAACGCCAAGAACGAGACGATCCCGCGTCCGATCAAGGCGTCCTTCCGTGAGGGTCTGTCCGTGCTGGAGTACTTCATCTCCACGCACGGTGCCCGTAAGGGTCTCGCGGACACCGCTCTGCGTACCGCCGACTCGGGTTACCTCACCCGTCGTCTGGTCGACGTCTCCCAGGACGTCATCATCCGCGAGGAGGACTGCGGCACCGAGCGCGGCCTCAAGCTCCACATCGCGGAGCGTGGCGCGGACGGCGTCCTGCGCAAGGCGGACAACGTCGAGACCAGCGTGTACGCACGTGCGCTCGCCGAGGACATCGTCGTCGACGGCGTGGTGCTGGCCCCGGCCAACACCGACCTGGGCGACGTGCTCATCGACGAGCTGGTCAAGCACGGCATCGAGGAGGTCAAGACCCGTTCGGTCCTGACCTGTGAGTCCGCCGTCGGCACCTGCGCCATGTGCTACGGCCGCTCGCTGGCCACCGGCAAGCTGGTCGACATCGGTGAGGCGGTCGGCATCATCGCCGCCCAGTCCATCGGTGAGCCCGGTACCCAGCTGACGATGCGTACCTTCCACACCGGTGGTGTGGCCGGTGACGACATCACCCAGGGTCTGCCGCGTGTCGTCGAGCTCTTCGAGGCCCGTACCCCGAAGGGTGTCGCCCCGATCTCCGAGGCCCAGGGCCGCGTGCGGATCGAGGAGACCGAGAAGACCAAGAAGATCGTCATCACGCCGGACGACGGCAGCGACGAGACGGCCTACCCGATCTCGAAGCGCGCCCGACTCCTGGTCAGCGAGGGCGAGCACGTCGAGGTGGGCCAGAAGCTCACCGTGGGTGCCACCAACCCGCACGACGTGCTGCGCATCCTGGGCCAGCGTGCCGTCCAGGTCCACCTGGTCGGCGAGGTCCAGAAGGTGTACAACTCGCAGGGTGTGTCGATCCACGACAAGCACATCGAGATCATCATCCGGCAGATGCTCCGCCGCGTGACGATCATCGAGTCCGGCGATGCCGAGCTGCTGCCCGGCGAGCTGGTCGAGCGCTCGAAGTTCGAGACCGAGAACCGTCGTGTGGTCCAGGAGGGTGGTCACCCAGCCTCGGGTCGTCCGCAGCTCATGGGTATCACCAAGGCCTCGCTGGCGACGGAGTCCTGGCTGTCGGCCGCCTCCTTCCAGGAGACGACCCGAGTCCTGACGGACGCGGCGATCAACGCCAAGTCCGACAGCCTCATCGGCCTCAAGGAGAACGTCATCATCGGTAAGCTCATCCCGGCCGGTACGGGTCTGTCCCGCTACCGCAACATCCGGGTCGAGCCGACCGAGGAGGCCAAGGCCGCGATGTACTCGGCCGTCGGTTACGACGACATCGACTACTCGCCGTTCGGCACCGGCTCCGGCCAGGCCGTTCCGCTGGAGGACTACGACTACGGTCCGTACAACCAGTAAGGCGTACGTCCACTGAAGGGCGGTCACCCCACGGGGTGGCCGCCCTTCGGCGTCTCCTCGCGCGCCGTGCTCACAGCCCGGTGCGCAGGTACGGCTCCAGACGTGCCGGCCGGGTGGTGCGGTCGGGGTGCGTGGACAGCCGCCGGGCCCGGTGGATGTGCGGCGGAGCCGCGGGGGAGGAGCGCCGCCGGGCGCGGGCGCCGCGGGCTGACCCGCCGGTGCCGGTGCGCCATACGGCGCCTGCGGCTGCGGTTCCGCCCGGGTACGCCGGTGCCCGCGGCCCCGTGGGCAGCGCGACCGGCCCCGGTGCCGTGCCCGCATCCGGATGATCGAGTCGGTCTCCTGCCGGACCTGCTTGAGGGACTCCGCCTTGTGGTGGTCCTCCGGCTCGTCACGGGCGGGCGAGGTGGCGGCATCTGCGCGGCCGCGTACCGGCCGGTGGCGTGCGGCCCGGAGAGGACCAGGACGCGCTCCTCGCGCAGCCGGGCCGGGGAGCCGGCGAAGACCGGGCCCTCGGCGAACCCGACGCCCAGTGCCTGGAGCCGGGCGCGGGGTGTCTCGCCGGAGGCGTACGCGGCCCCGTGCTCCCGTGGCGGCAGGGGTGCTCGGTCTTGCCGCCCAGGTCGCCGTCGCCGCCGACCCGGCCGCCGAAGACGCCGTGTTGTGCCCCGGCCGACCAGGCTGCCCCCGAAGGAGGCCGCCGGGCCGAGGATGAAGCCCGGGGTGGGGGCGGACAGCTCGCGCTGGCGGCGCGGGCCTCCTGGATGCGCTCGGGGGCTTCCTCGGGTCTGTCGCCGGCGGTTCCCTGCGCGGTGTCCGTGTCCGATGGCGCCGGATCGGGCGGAACCGTCACGCCGCGTCACCCCCGGTCCCGCCGAGATGCACGTCACCCGTGACGTGACCGCCGGAGACGCCGTGCCGGTCGCCGGTGACGATTCCGCCACCGAAGCCGGGCGCGCCGCCGTTGAAGTCGACGACGACACCACCCACGGAGGGAGTGGGAGCCGAGGGCGACGTCCGCCCCGGTGCCGGGCCGTCCCCCGAGGCACCCGGCACCGGGGCTCCCCCCGCCCCCGTCACACAGTGGTCTTCACGCCCGGTCGCCCCGTCCGGCACCGGGCCGTGCAGCCACGCCTTCAGCGGGCCGCTCTCGCTGTCCACGGTCACCTCGTGGAAGTCCGCCGCCGGGATCCCCGCGTGGTCGTGCCGCACGATCCCGACGTGGACGCCCTCCGAGACGCACAGAGCGAAGTCGCCCCGGCGCTCGCGCAGCGCCGCGCGCAGCAGGCCGGCGTCGAGGAGGCGGCAGGCGCGGTCGAGGTCCGAGCCCCTCCAGCCGTGCTCGTCGATGGCGACGTACCCGCAGGCCACGACCCCGCGCAGCCGGATCTGCGCCGAGCCGGACGCCATCCGGTTGACCGCCCGCAGCTGGGCCGGGACCTCGGTGAGCAGGGCCCGCAGCAGCGCCGGCACGGAGGCGTTGGCGTCGATCAGTTCCCTCACACAGTCCCCGCGGTCGGCCCGCAGACGCAGCGTCTCGTCGATGCCCGCGCCGGCCAGGACGCGGTCGGTGATGTCGTAGAGCATCCGCCGCAAGTAGGCCTGCTCGACGTCGTCCCGGTCGCTGTACCGTTCGATGCCGAGCAGAAGGATCGTCCGGCTCACGGGATCGCTCATGGTCGCCTCTCGGGAAGGGGGCCGTCGCCCGGCGAGACGAGAAGAGTGGCGCGTGGAGCGATCCCGGGGAGAGTGCGGATGACGCACTCGGAGTGTGACCGTGTGCACAGAACGCGGGGCGCAGGCCGGCACCGGTCCGCGGGTCCGCCTGCCTTCGGGACTCCGCCTTCTGGACTCCGCCTGCTTTCAGGGCTCAGCCCGCCTTCTCAGGAATCCGCTCGCGCGATCCGCCGCAGCACGTCCATCCGTACGATCCGCAGCGTCCGCCTCCCGGTGACCACCACCCCGCGGTCCCGCAGCTCCTTCAGGAGCCGTTGCACCATCTCCCGGGACGCCCCCACCGACCCCGCCAGCTCCTGCTTGCTGAGCGGGACGAGGAGCTCGACCCCGGTCTCGGTGTAGCGGGCGTTCGTGCGGGCCAGCTCCAGCAGGAGGACGGCCAGGCGCTCCCGCACGTTCATGGAGGCGAACTCCAGTCGCCGCTGGTCGGCTGCGCGCATGCGGTCGGAGGTGAGGCCGAGGAGGGCGTAGGAGACGTCGGGGGAGCGGCCGAGGAAGTCGGTGAAGCGGTCCCGCTCGACGGCGACCGCGCGCACCGGCTCCAGGGCGGTCACGGTGGCCGAGCGCGGGCGTCCGGTGAGCGCGGCGGACTCGCCGACGATGTCGCCGGGTCCGCGCAGCGCGAGCAGCGCCTCGTAGCCGTTGGCGGCGGCCGCGGTCACCTTGGTCCAGCCGTCGATGACGAACAGGACGTACGAGGAGGGCTCGTGCTGGTGGAGCAGGACGTCCCGGGGGCGGAACCCGAGCTCGCGGCCGAGGCCGAGCAGTGTCTCGCGGTCGCCCTTCTCCAGACGTGCCAGGAAGGGCACCCGGTCGTCGAGGCCGGTCCCGTCCGGTAAGTCGGCCGCCGTCATGCGTCCCCCCGTCCTCGTGATCGGCACAGCAACCGCTCAACGTACTGAACCAGTTGTTGTCATGGCCACCGAACCAGTGCGGACCCGCCGACATTCACTGGGAGCCCACAATTGCGCGGGTGACAAATCCGGCGTGTCGGGGCGCGCTCCATTTGTTTTGACCGAAGTCCGTGAGGTAGGTACGCTCAGACCTTGTGCCTGGGGTGTGCCCTGGCTCTCGTGCGTGCCTTCAACCGCATGGCGAGCCGACACCGGCCACCGTAATCTGCGCCCTTTTTCGCCTTGCGGCAAAGGTCCGCGAGATTCGACACACCCGACCGCGTGGGTCGGCGACGTTCCAGGTTAGCTGTACCTATCGGCACACAGAAACCGGAGAAGTAGTGCCTACGATCCAGCAGCTGGTCCGCAAGGGCCGGCAGGACAAGGTCGAGAAGAACAAGACGCCCGCACTCGAGGGTTCGCCCCAGCGTCGTGGCGTCTGCACGCGTGTGTTCACGACCACCCCGAAGAAGCCGAACTCGGCCCTGCGTAAGGTCGCGCGTGTGCGTCTGACCAGCGGGATCGAGGTCACCGCTTACATTCCGGGTGAGGGACACAACCTGCAGGAGCACTCCATCGTGCTCGTGCGCGGCGGCCGTGTGAAGGACCTGCCGGGTGTTCGCTACAAGATCATCCGTGGCTCGCTCGACACCCAGGGTGTCAAGAACCGCAAGCAGGCCCGCAGCCGCTACGGCGCCAAGAAGGAGAAGTAAGAATGCCTCGTAAGGGCCCCGCCCCGAAGCGCCCGGTCATCATCGACCCGGTCTACGGTTCTCCTCTGGTGACCTCCCTGATCAACAAGGTGCTGCTGAACGGCAAGCGCTCCACCGCCGAGCGCATCGTCTACGGCGCCATGGAGGGCCTGCGCGACAAGACCGGCAACGACCCGGTCATCACGCTGAAGCGCGCTCTCGAGAACATCAAGCCGACCCTCGAGGTCAAGTCCCGCCGTGTCGGTGGCGCCACCTACCAGGTCCCGGTCGAGGTCAAGCCCGGCCGTGCCAACACCCTGGCGCTGCGCTGGCTCGTGGGCTACTCCCGCGCCCGTCGCGAGAAGACCATGACCGAGCGTCTGCTCAACGAGCTCCTCGACGCGTCCAACGGCCTTGGCGCCGCTGTGAAGAAGCGCGAGGACACGCACAAGATGGCCGAGTCCAACAAGGCCTTCGCGCACTACCGCTGGTAGTCGCAGTCCACATCGAGACCGAGAGAAGACTGAAGCCTTATGGCTACCACTTCGCTTGACCTGGCCAAGGTGCGCAACATCGGCATCATGGCCCACATCGACGCGGGCAAGACGACCACCACCGAGCGGATCCTGTTCTACACCGGCGTTTCTTACAAGATCGGTGAGGTCCACGACGGCGCTGCCACCATGGACTGGATGGAGCAGGAGCAGGAGCGTGGCATCACGATCACCTCTGCTGCCACCACCTGCCACTGGCCGCTGGAAGACGTCGATCACACCATCAACATCATCGACACGCCGGGCCACGTCGACTTCACCGTCGAGGTGGAGCGTTCCCTGCGCGTGCTCGACGGTGCCGTGACGGTGTTCGACGGCGTCGCCGGCGTTGAGCCCCAGTCCGAGACGGTGTGGCGTCAGGCGGACCGTTACGGCGTTCCGCGTATCTGCTTCGTCAACAAGCTCGACCGGACCGGTGCCGAGTTCCACCGCTGCGTCGACATGATCTCTGACCGCCTGGGCGCTCAGCCGATCGTGATGCAGCTCCCGATCGGTGCCGAGGCCGACTTCAAGGGCGTCGTCGACCTGGTGACGATGAAGGCCCTGGTCTGGTCCGCCGAGGCCACCAAGGGCGAGATGTACGACGTCGTCGACATCCCGGACACGCACACCGAGGCTGCCGAGGAGTACCGCGGCAAGCTGCTCGAGGCCGTGGCCGAGAACGACGAAGAGATCATGGAGCTGTACCTGGAGGGCGCCGAGCCCTCCGTGGAGCAGCTGTACGCCGCGATCCGTCGCATCACCATCGCGTCCGGCAAGTCCAAGGACACCACGGTCACCCCGGTGTTCTGCGGCACCGCGTTCAAGAACAAGGGTGTCCAGCCCCTGCTCGACGCGGTCGTGCGCTACCTCCCCTCCCCCCTGGACGTCGAGGCCATCGAGGGCCACGACGTCAAGGACGCGGAGACGGTCGTCAAGCGCAAGCCGTCCGACGAGGAGCCGCTGTCGGCGCTCGCGTTCAAGATCATGAGCGACCCGCACCTCGGCAAGCTCACCTTCGTCCGGGTCTACTCGGGCCGCCTGGAGTCCGGCACCTCGGTGCTGAACTCCGTCAAGGGCAAGAAGGAGCGCATCGGCAAGATCTACCGCATGCACGCGAACAAGCGTGAGGAGATCGAGTCGGTGGGCGCCGGCGACATCATCGCCGTCATGGGTCTGAAGCAGACCACGACCGGTGAGACGCTGTGCGACGACAAGGCCCCGGTGATCCTGGAGTCCATGGACTTCCCGGCGCCGGTCATCCAGGTCGCCATCGAGCCCAAGTCGAAGGGCGACCAGGAGAAGCTGGGCGTCGCGATCCAGCGCCTGGCCGAGGAGGACCCGTCCTTCCAGGTCCACTCGGACGAGGAGACCGGCCAGACCATCATCGGTGGTATGGGCGAGCTGCACCTCGAGGTGCTGGTCGACCGTATGCGCCGTGAGTTCAAGGTCGAGGCCAACGTCGGCAAGCCGCAGGTCGCGTACCGCGAGACGATCCGCAAGGCCGTCGAGCGCGTCGACTACACGCACAAGAAGCAGACTGGTGGTACCGGCCAGTTCGCCAAGGTGCAGATCGCGATCGAGCCCATCGAGGGCGGCGACGCCTCGTACGAGTTCGTGAACAAGGTGACCGGTGGCCGTATCCCGAAGGAGTACATCCCTTCGGTGGACGCCGGTGCTCAGGAGGCCATGCAGTTCGGCATCCTCGCGGGCTACGAGATGACCGGCGTGCGCGTCACGCTGATCGACGGTGGCTACCACGAGGTCGACTCCTCCGAGCTCGCCTTCAAGATCGCCGGTTCGCAGGCCTTCAAGGAGGCCGCGCGCAAGGCCAGCCCCGTGCTGCTCGAGCCGATGATGGCCGTCGAGGTCACCACGCCCGAGGACTACATGGGTGAGGTCATCGGCGACATCAACTCCCGCCGTGGTCAGATCCAGGCCATGGAGGAGCGGGCTGGTGCCCGCGTCGTGAAGGGCCTCGTGCCCCTGTCGGAGATGTTCGGCTACGTCGGCGACCTCCGCAGCAAGACGTCGGGTCGCGCAAGCTACTCGATGCAGTTCGACTCCTACGCCGAGGTTCCGCGGAACGTCGCCGAGGAGATCATCGCGAAGGCCAAGGGCGAGTAACGCACCGCGTTCACACGCTTTAGGCTTGACTCCGGAGCCTCAAGGGGCAAACAGCCGCAAACACGGATGTTTGCCCCGGGTTCCGGGCTTTCCAGCAAAGATCACCTGGCGCCGATGAAGTAAGGCGTACAGAACCACTCCACAGGAGGACCCCAGTGGCGAAGGCGAAGTTCGAGCGGACTAAGCCGCACGTCAACATCGGCACCATCGGTCACATCGACCACGGTAAGACGACCCTCACGGCCGCCATTACCAAGGTGCTGCACGACGCGTTCCCGGACCTGAACGAGGCCTCGGCGTTCGACCAGATCGACAAGGCTCCTGAGGAGCGCCAGCGCGGTATCACCATCTCCATCGCGCACGTCGAGTACCAGACGGAGACCCGTCACTACGCCCACGTCGACTGCCCCGGTCACGCGGACTACATCAAGAACATGATCACCGGTGCTGCCCAGATGGACGGCGCCATCCTCGTGGTCGCCGCCACCGACGGCCCGATGCCGCAGACCAAGGAGCACGTGCTCCTGGCCCGCCAGGTCGGCGTTCCGTACATCGTCGTCGCCCTGAACAAGGCCGACATGGTGGACGACGAGGAGATCCTGGAGCTCGTCGAGCTCGAGGTCCGTGAGCTCCTCTCCGAGTACGAGTTCCCGGGCGACGACCTGCCGGTCGTCCGCGTCTCCGCGCTCAAGGCCCTCGAGGGCGACAAGGAGTGGGGCCAGTCCGTCCTCAACCTGATGCAGGCTGTGGACGAGAACATCCCCGAGCCCGAGCGTGACGTCGACAAGCCGTTCCTGATGCCGATCGAGGACGTCTTCACGATCACCGGTCGTGGCACCGTCGTCACCGGTCGTATCGAGCGTGGTGTCCTCAAGGTCAACGAGACCGTCGACATCATCGGCATCAAGACCGAGAAGACCACCACCACGGTCACCGGCATCGAGATGTTCCGCAAGCTGCTCGACGAGGGCCAGGCCGGTGAGAACGTCGGTCTGCTGCTCCGTGGCATCAAGCGCGAGGACGTCGAGCGCGGTCAGGTCATCATCAAGCCGGGCTCGGTCACCCCGCACACCGAGTTCGAGGCGCAGGCCTACATCCTCTCCAAGGACGAGGGTGGCCGCCACACGCCGTTCTTCAACAACTACCGTCCGCAGTTCTACTTCCGTACGACGGACGTGACCGGCGTCGTGACCCTCCCCGAGGGCACCGAGATGGTCATGCCGGGTGACAACACCGAGATGAAGGTGGAGCTCATCCAGCCCGTCGCCATGGAAGAGGGCCTGAAGTTCGCCATCCGTGAGGGTGGCCGGACCGTGGGCGCCGGCCAGGTCACCAAGATCAACAAGTGATCTTGAACTGACCCGGCCCGGTCTCTGACCTGGTAGCTGTCGGAGAGGCCGGGGGGCGCGCGGGGGGGGCGGGGGGCGGGGCGGGGGTGGCCACG
>NZ_JBHYKH010000106.1:0-21194 GCF_042741275.1 Streptomyces sp. NPDC058964 | reverse complement strand
GGGGGGGCCCCCCCCCCGGGGCCCCTAACGGCTACTTGCGGCGTCCCACGACCCGCACGAAGCCCAGAGCGCGGCCCTGGTCCGCCCGGACCATCCCGCCGACCCGGCGGGCCATCGTGCGGTGGAACTCCTCCGGGCTCTCCTCGGCGACCACCTCGCACCACAGCAGCCAGTCCCGCCAGCCGTCCGGCTGCCAGTCGGCCGCCTCGACCTCGACGGCGCCGCCGCGCGTCCAGTGGCGCCGCCACCATTCGGGGGAGTGGAAGCACCAGAAGTCCGGCTCCCACCACGGCGCGAGATGCGCCGGAGGCTCCGTACCCTCGGGCTCCTCCCGGAGTGCCGGTACGACCACACCGATCCGTCCGCCGGGCTTCAGCAGCCGGGTCAGGGTGGGCAGGTACAGGTCGTTCGTGCCGAAGTACTGGTACGCGTCGACGGAGACGATCGCGTCGAACGTCCCCTCGCCGAACGGCAGATCGTGCGCCTCGGCGTACACGGGCAGCACGCGGTCGGCGACGCCGGCCTCGGCGACGCGTGCCGTGTTCTCGTCGGGCCTGACCCACAGGTCGGCGGCGACGACCTGGGCGCCGTACTCCTTCGCGAGGAAGACGGAGGTCATGGCGCGGCCGCAGCCCAGGTCGAGGACGCGCGCCCCGGGGCGCAGGTCCGCCAGGCCGAGTGCGGGGGCCAGCCACTCCAGCAGCCACAGAGCGTGCGGGCCCATCTGGTTCTCGATGGTCCAGCGGACGTCGTACCGGTCGCTGCGCGGGTGGCGGGGGTGGCTCAGCCGGTCAGTCAGGTCGTCGGTCGAGGTCCTGGATGTGGCGTCGGACATGTTGTCGGACATCGGTGAACGGGCTCCTTGGGTCCTTCGTACGGGAGAGGTATGCGTAGGAGCTCGGTCGGACCGTCAAACAATGCACCTGCTTCGGTCGGCGGCGACGTGCCGTCCTCGGGGACCACGGACGCCGGGACGCTAACAGCCGTCCCCGGTCCCCGCATCCGAATTCCCCGGGCACAGGTACTACGCTCCCCCGCCATGAGTGGACGCACCGATTCCGGCAGACGAACCCTGACGGCCGAGCCGAACGACGTGGACGACGTGGACGACGTGGACGACGTGGACGACCCCGTACAGGACGCGCGCCGGGCCCGCTGGACGGCGACCGGCACCGGAGCCCTGCTGTCCCTCGCGGGCCTCGCCGCCTCGCTGATGCGCCTCACGGGCTCCGCTCCGGTCATCGTCCCGGCCGCCTACGCCTTCGGCGCCGCCGTGTGCGCCTTCGCCGCGGTCCTCGGTGCGCGGGGCCGGACCCGCCGGGCCCTGTGGCTGCTGATCGCGGGGGTGGCGATCATGGCGCTCGGAGACCAGTTCGACTGAAGTACCCGTCGCGGTGACGGAGTTGACCGAACTGTCCTGTGACGTGCCTCCCACTCTTGTCGATACCCCCGCGAACACGGCAAAGGATCACTTTCGCCTGCAAGAGTGTCCCCGATTGCTCATACGTTCTTTGCGGGCTGTTCAGCACATGGACGATCTCTCCCGGTCAAAGATCCACGAATCATCACCTGGGAGCACGTCCGTGGCAGCCCTTGCGCGTTGGTGCGTCCGGCACCGTCTGCTCGCCGTCGTGCTGTGGCTCCTCGCCTTCGGCGGGGTCACCGCGGCCGCCGCCGTCACCGGCTCCGCGTACTCGACCGACTACGAGGTTCCCGGCACCGAGTCGGGCCGCGCCGCCCAGCTGCTGAGGGACGGATTCCCGGGACTCGGCGGCGACACCGACACGGTCGTCTGGCACACCACCTCCGGCACGGTCCGCGCCTTTGACGTCCAGCAGACGATGACCCGCACGCTCGACGAGATCGCCGACCTGCCCGGGGTGTCGTCGGTGACCAGCCCCTACGACGGCTCGTCCGGCCGCCGGATCAGCCATGACGGACACACGGCGTACGCCACCGTCGTCCTCGCCCGGCCGGCCGAGGACATGTCGAAGTCCGAGGCGCGGGCCGTCGTGCGCGCCGCCAAGGCCGCCGAGACCGACGGGCTCCGGGTCGAACTGGGCGGCAGCGCCATCGGGCTCACCGAGTCGTCGAGCGGGCACGTAGCCGAGGCGGTCGGCGTGGTCGTCGCCGCCGTCGTGCTGTTCCTCGCCTTCGGCTCCCTCGCCGCCTCGCTGCTGCCCATCGCCACCGCGCTGGTGAGCGTCGGCACCGCGTACGCCACGACCGTGCTGCTCGGGCACGCCATGACGGTCGCCGACTTCGCGCCCATGCTCGGCATGCTCATCGGACTGGGCGTCGGTATCGACTACGCGCTGTTCATCGTGACCAGACACCGGCGCGGCCTGAAACGCGGCCTCACCGTCACCGAGGCCGTCACCAACGCCGTCGCCACCACCGGACGCGCGGTGGTGTTCGCCGGCGCCACGGTCTGCATCGCCCTGCTGGGCATGCTGATCCTGCGGCTGAGCTTCCTCAACGGGGTCGCGATCGCCGCCTCCTCGACCGTCGTGCTCACCGTCGCGGCCTCGGTGACCCTGCTGCCCGCCCTGCTGTCCTGGACCGGACCGCGGGCCCTGAGCCGCCGGGAACGGCGTCGGCTGGCCGAGCACGGGCCGCAACCGGAGCTGCCGACCGGCCTCGCCGCCCGCTGGTCCGCGTTCGTCGAACGCCACCCCAAGCTCCTCGGCTCCGTCGCCGTGGCCGTCGTCGCGGTCCTCGCGCTGCCCACGCTCTCCCTCCGTCTCGGCACCTCCGACCAGGGCAACGACCCGCGGACGTCGACCACACGGCAGGCGTACGACCTGCTCGCCGAGGGCTTCGGCCCCGGTGTGAACGGTCCGCTGACCCTGGTGACCCGCGTCGACGGCGCCGCGGACCGGCTCGCCCTCGACACCCTCGACACCACCCTGCGCTACACCGAGGGCGTCGCGTCGGCGTCACCGGCGAGGTACGACACCGGCGGCGACACGGCCTTTCTGACCGTCGTCCCCGGCTCCGCGCCCCAGTCGCAGCGGACCAGCGACCTCGTGGACCGGCTCCGTACCGATGTCCTCCCGCGCGCGGAGACCGGAACCTCGCTGGACCTGCACGTCGGCGGAGTGACGGCCGGCTACGACGACTTCGCCGACGTGATCGTCGGCAAGCTGCCGCTGTTCGTCGCGGCCGTCATCGGGCTCGGCTGCCTGCTGCTCCTGCTCGCCTTCCGGTCGCTCGGCATCCCGCTGAAGGCCGCCGTCATGAACCTCGCCGCCGTCGCGGCCGCCTTCGGCATCGTCGTCGCGGTCTTCCAGTGGGGCTGGGGCAGCGAACTGCTCGGCCTCGGCCGCGCCGGCCCCATCGAGCCCTTCCTCCCCGTGATCATGGTCTCGGTCCTCTTCGGACTCTCGATGGACTACCAGGTCTTCCTGGTCAGCCGGATGTACGAGGAATGGCTGGAGACCGGCGACAACCGGCGGGCCGTCCGCGTCGGACTCGCCGAGACCAGCCGGGTCATCAACTCCGCCGCGGTCATCATGATCTCGGTCTTCCTCGCCTTCGTGCTCAGCGGCGACCGGGTGATCGCCATGTTCGGCATCGCGCTGGCCTCCGCGGTCGCCCTGGACGCCTTCGTCCTGCGCACCCTGCTCGTGCCCGCCCTGATGCACCTGCTCGGCGGAGCCAACTGGTGGCTGCCCCGCCGGCTGGACCGCCGCATGCCGCGCATCAGCATCGAACCGCCCGAGTGCCGTGCCGCGCATGAGAGGCTCACCGAGGCCGTGGATGAACTGACGAAGGAGCGGCGGCAGGATGTACGCGATTTCCCTGGGTGACGACGGCGCCGAACTGCGCCCCCTGGAGCCCTGGCACGCCGGGGAGTTCCTCGCGCACCTCGACCGGGGGCGGGAGTTCATCGGGCAGTACATCGCCTTCGGATCACGCGAGACAGATGTCGAGTCCGCGCGGGCCCTGCTCGTGACCTACGCCGAGAAGCGCGCCGCCGACAACGGCGGCCTGCACGGCATCTGGCTGGACGGCAAGCTGGTCGGCGGTGTCCTGTTCCGCACGTTCGACGCCGTACAGGGCAACTGCGAGGTCGGCTGCTGGCTGGAGCCCGCCGCGGCCGGGCGGGGACTGGTGACGCGCGCCGTCACGGTGCTCATCGACTGGGCGGTCGAGGAACGCGGCATCCACCGTGTGGAGTGGTACGCCGCCTCCGCCAACCGGCCGAGCGTCAACGTCGCCCGGCGGCTGGGGATGACCCGGGACGGGGTGCTCCGCGAGAGCCACCTCCACCGAGGCGTCCGCCAGGACATCGAGGTGTGGTCGGTGCTGGCCGCCGAATGGCGGGCGGCACGCGCGCGCACCGCCCGCGATCATTAAGGGACCTCTCAGACAGCGTCCGTACGGTGCGGGGCATGGCAACGAAGACAGCTGACGGCGCCGGGACCGGCACCGGGACGAAGAACGACGGGGCGACGGCCGACGGGGCGACGGCCGACGTCACCGAGGCCGGCGACCGGGCCGACGAGGCGACGGAGACCGGGACCGCGACCGACGCCGCCGTGGAGGCCGACGGCGACGAGACAGCCCTCGGGGCGACCGACGAGACGACCGAGGCGGAGGCTCAGGGGCCCTCCGGGGTCGGCCAGGGAGCCGCCGCCGTCGTCTCCGCCGCACTGGGCCTCGTCTCGCTCAGCGGCGGCTGGATCGGCACCGTGGCCGCCGCCCGCGAGACCCTCATCGGCCAGCTGCGGACCGCGTCGACCGCGACCGTCGCCCAGCAGGTCAAGGAGGTGTACGGCGACGCCTGGCACACCACCGCGCTGTGGGCCGGCCTCTTCGCACTCGCCGCGCTGATCACCGGCGTCGTCGTCCTGGCCCGGCCCGCGTTCGGCACCCCCGGCAGGGCCCAGGCCCCCTGGATCAGGTCGGTCGCCTGGGCGGGCGTCTGCCTCGGCGTCGTCGGCCTGCTGCTGGCCGTCCTCAAGTACTCCGACGCACTCCTCGCACTGCCCACCACGAACTGAATCACCGCAGTTCACAAGGGGCCTTAGGGCATCCGTAAGTACCTTATGGAGCTCCTGAGGCCCCTTACGCGCGTCCGGGGCCGCTCAACCGCCCGAAGATGCGGAACTCTCCCGATGTGGCCCACCCCCCTGGGAGACGAAGGTGGAGGCATCGCAGAAAGCGAAGCCCGGAACCGAACCCACAGGGGACACACCATGTTCGAGTACGAAATCCACCGGATCCGTTCCGCCGAGCTGCGCCGCCGGGCCCAGGACGAGCGCCTGGCCCGCCAGGCCGTACGCTCCCGGCGCGCGGCCCGCCGGGAGGAGGAGGCCCGCCGGGCCGCCACGACCGAGGCTCATACCGACCGCTCCCGCCGGCACCGGCCCGCCCGCACCGCGTGATCGCCGGAGAGGGGGAGGGCGGCCGTACGGGGGTCGGCCGCCTTCTCCCGCACGGCCGCGGGGTGCGGGCCCCGCTCCGGCGTACGGCACCCGCCCCGCCCGCACCGGCGGCTCCGCGCACGCCGTGGAAAACGGATGCCGCCCCGTCGGACTCCCGTGCGATGCTCGGACCCGTGGAGACCAGGTCCGTCAGCCCCGTGTTCGTCGGCCGCGCCGACGAGTTGAACACATTGAACGACGCGCTCGCCCGTGCCGACGCGGGCGAGCCGCAGGCATTGGTGGTCGGTGGTGAGGCGGGTGTCGGCAAGACCCGCCTCGTCGAGGAGTTCGCCACCGCCGCCTGCCGCCGGGGTGCCGTCGTGGCGCTCGGCGGCTGCGTGGAGATCGGCGCCGACGGACTGCCGTTCGCCCCCTTCTCCACCGCCCTGCGCTCCCTGCGCCACGCCCTGCCGGGCGAACTCGCCGCCGCCGCCGCGGGACAGGAGGAGGAACTGGCCCGGCTCCTGCCCGAGCTGGACGAGACCGCACCCGGCCGGACCTCGGGCCGGCACGACGAGGAAGGCATGGCCCGCCTCTTCGAACTCACCGCCCGGCTGCTGGAACGCGTCGCCGCCGACCGCACGGTCGTCGTCGTCCTGGAGGACCTCCACTGGGCCGACGCCTCCACCCGCCACCTCCTCTCCTACCTCCTGCGCACCTTGCGCACCGGCCGTCTCGTCGTCCTCGCCACCTACCGCTCCGACGACATCCACCGCCGCCACCCCCTGCGCCCCCTGCTCGCCGAACTCGACCGGCTGCGCACCGTCCGCCGCGTCGAACTCGCCCGCTTCAACCGCGCCGAGGTCGGCCGCCAGATCGCCGGCATCCTCGCCACCGAACCGGACCCCGCCCAGGTCGACGAGATCTTCGAACGCTCCGACGGCAACGCCTTCTTCGTCGAGGAACTCGCCGTCGCCGCCCACGAGGGCTGTTGCACGGGCCTCACCGACTCCCTGCGCGACCTGCTCCTCGTACGCGTCGAGGCGCTGCCCGAGACCGCCCAGCGGGTCGCCCGGATCGTCGCCGAGGGCGGCTCCACCGTCGAGTACCGGCTGCTCGACGCCGTCGCCCGGCTCACCGAGGACGACCTCATCGAGGCGCTGCGGGCCGCCGTGAACGCCAACATCCTCACCGCCGCACCCGGCGGCGACGGCTACCGCTTCCGCCACTCCCTGGTCCGCGAGGCCGTCGCCGACGACCTGCTGCCCGGCGAACGCTCCCGTCTCAACCGCCGCTACGCCGAAGCCCTGGAAGCCGACCCGGCCCTCGTCCCGGCCGACGCCCGCGACATGCGCCTGGCCAGCTACTGGTACCACGCCCACGACCCCGCCAAGGCGCTGCCCGCCGTCCTGGACGCCTCCGCCGTCGCCCGCCGCCGGCACGCCTACAGCGAGCAACTGGGGCTCCTGGAACGGGCCATGGAACTGTGGGACAGCGCCCCCGACGACGTACGGGCGGCTCTGCGCCCCGTCGACTACACCGATGTCTACCCTCCCTGCGGCTGCGACCCGGCCACCACGCCCCTGCGCTACCTCGACCTGATGGCGGAGGCCGCCGTCGCGGGCCGGCTGTGCGGGGAACGCAAACGCGCCCTGAAGATCACCAAGCGGGCCCTGCGCCTGCTGGACGACGAGGACGATCCCCTGCGCGCCGCCTGGTTCTGGACCCAGCGCTCCAGCCTGGTCCAGGCACAGGGGCGCGGCGACGGACGCCACGAACTGGCCACCGCCGAGGAACTGGTGCGCGGCCTGCCGCCCTCCGAGGTGCACGCCCAGGTACTGGGCAGCGTCGCCAACTGGTCGATGCTGCACGAGCCGGGACCCAAGGCCCTCGCCGCCGCCGAACGGGCCGTGGAGTACGCGCGCATGGTCGACGCCCGCGAGATCGAGCTGAACGCACGCGTCACCCTCGGCGGCCTCATGGTCGACTCGGGTGCGGTCGAGGCGGGCCTGGCGGAGATGTACCGGGTCAAGGAACAGGCGCTCCAGGAGGGCTTCCCCTACGTCGCCGGCCGCGCCTATGTGAACCTCCCCTCCGAGCTCGAATCCGTCGGCCGCTCCCGGGAAGCCGCCCCCATCCTGGAGGAGGGCATCCGCTTCACCCGGAAGTTCGGGCTGCTGGGCTCCGAGTCCTGGGTGTGGGCCAACCTCTCCGATTCGCTGTACTCCCTCGGCCGCTGGGACGAGGCCGCCCGGGCCGCGGCCGACGCGGCCGGCCGGGGGCCCAGCACCAAGCCCCTGGGCACGGCCGCCATGTGCCTGGCCCGCCTCGCCCTGGGCCGCGGTGACCTGGCCGATGCCGCCCGTCAACTCGCCGCCGCCCGAAGTTACTTCGGTACCCACGACCCCGTGCCCCAGCAGTGGCTGCCGCTGGCCCGCATAGCCGTCGGGGTGGCCGCCGCGGAGGGCCGCCTGCTCGACGCCCGCGCCGAGTTCGAACGGGCGCTGGACGCCGGCACCCCGCCCGGCACCCACAACTACGCCTGGCCCCTGTTCCTCGCCATGGCCACGGCGGAGGCCGACGCCCGCACTCTGCCCGCCGCCCGGGCCGGCCGCGCCGAGATCCTCGACCGCGTCCTGCACGCCGCCCGGAGACTCACCACCGGCGCACCCGTCTGGCTCGCCCACGACCGGTGGGTCCGCGCCGAACTCAGCCGCGCCGAGGGCACGGACACCCCGGACACCTGGTCGGAGGTGGTCACCGCCTTCGAGTCACTGGAACGCCCCTACGACCTCGCCCGGGTCCGCCGCCGCCTCGCCCAGTCCCTCCTGTCCGGAGCCGGAACCGGGGACGACGATCGCGACCGCGCCCTGGAACTGCTCCGCCTCGTCCGTGCCGTCGCCGACCACCTCGGCGCCCGCCCGCTCGCCGACTCCGTGGCGCTCCTCGCCCAGCGCGCCCGGCTCGCCCTGACCTGCCCCCCGCTGCAGGCACCCGGCGACCCCGTCGAGGCCCTCGGCCTCACCAGCCGGGAACGAGACGTCCTCCGTCTGGTCTCCGACGGCCGCACCAACCGCCAGATCGCCGAGGAACTCTTCATCTCCCCGAAGACCGCGAGCGTCCACGTCTCGAACATCCTGGGCAAGCTCGGCGTCTCAGGCAGGGGCGAGGCGGCGGCGGTGGCCCATCGACTGGGGCTGTTCCCGTCCGGCCCGCACCACGCCAGGGCGGCGGGGTGAGGCCGACACCGCGAAGACCGGCATCGGGGAGGCACCGTGTTCAACATCTTCGAGGAACTGTTCGCACCGGGCCGCAAGCACACGCAGGATGAGCGGAACAGGCTGGAGCTGACCCGGGAGGACGTCGGGGACAACGATCCCGGGCGCGGGCCGATAGACCTTGAATCCGGGAAGGTTGTCGTGCGGCCGCCCAGGCCCTCGGACGAGTCCGCGGAGGAGTAGGCCGACCGGTCAGCGCACCTCCAGCTCCAGGATCCGGTCGTCGCCCTTCTTCGGGGTCCCCCGTCCGTCCGTGTTGCTCGTGACCAGCCACACCTTGTGGCCACCCGCCGCGACCACCGTGCGCAGCCGGCCGTACTCGCCGGTGAGGAAGGCCTGGGGGGCCGCCGACGCCGCCGTGCCCTTCAGCGGAACGCGCCACAGGCGCTGCCCCTTCAGGGCCGCCATCCAGATGACCCCGTCGACATGGGCGATGCCGCTGGGGGAGGCCTCGTCGGTGTGCCACTGGGCCAGCGGGTCGTGGTAAGCGGGGTCCGACGACCTGCCCTCCGCCTCCGGCCAGCCGTAGTTGTCGCCGGGTTTGATCGCGTTCAGCTCGTCCCAGGTGTCCTGGCCGAACTCCGAGGCGAACAGCCGCTGTTTGTCGTCCCAGGCCAGACCCTGCACATTGCGGTGGCCGTAGGTGTACACGGGGGAGTCGGGGAACGGGTTGCCCGGGGCAGGCTCGCCCTCCGGGGTCAGGCGCAGGATCTTGCCGCCCAGGGACTTCTTGTCCTGGGCCAGGTCCCGCCGGCCGCTCTCGCCCGTGCCCGCGTAAAGCATGCCGTCCGGACCGAAGGCGATCCGGCCGCCGTTGTGGATGTAGCCCTTGGGGATGCCCCTGAAGATCGTGTCGGGCGCGCCCAGCTGTTCACCGGCGGGCTTGTGCTCGTCGTACAGCATGCGGACGATGCGGTTGTCCGAGGCCGAGGTGAAGTACGCGTAGATCATGTGGTCCGAGGCGAAATCGGGGGAGAGGGCGATGCCCAGGAGGCCGCCCTCGCCGGCCGGGGACACCCCGGACACCTTGCCCAGCCCGGTCTGCTTGCCCGTCTTCGCGTCGACCCGGGTGATCGTCCCGTCGTCGCGCGACGAGACGAGCAGGTCGCCCTCGGGCAGCGGAGCCAGGCCCCACGGGGTCCTCAGGCCGTCGGTGACCGTCCTCAGCACCTTGACCGATCCCTTGGCGGGCGGGGTCGGCTCGGCCGCCCGCCCGGAGGGGGAGGCCCCGGACGCCGTCCCCTTCGGCGTCGTGATCCCCACCCCCGGCGGTGTTCCGCCGCCCGAGGAGCAGGCGGCCGTCAGCAGGAGGGTGGCCGAGGCCAGTACGGCCGTCACAACTCGACGTTGCACGATCAGATCCCTTCGACGCGGCGCTCGGGGTGGTCAGCCTCTCCCCTGTCATACACCGCTCGTCGCGTCCGGGTTGCCGGTCATGGGGGTCGGATGCGGCCGGGCCCCGGCGGATCAGTCCCACGACCCCTGCGCGGCCGGCAGCCGGGCCAGTGCCGTCAGGTCCTGCGGGGTCAGCCGCACGTCCACCGCGTCCGCGTTCTGGTTCGCCCAGCGGTACTGCTTGGTGCCGGGCACCGGGACGACGTGCCGACCCTGGGCGAGTACCCACGCCAGCGCGACCTGCGCGGGGGTGACCTCTTCCCCGTGCCGCCGGGCCACCCGGCGCAGGCCCACGACGATCGGCTGATTGGCGGCCATCATCTCGGCCGTGAAGCGGGGGTGGCGGGCGCGCAGGTCGTCGGGCTCGAACCCCTCGCCCGGAGTGAGCGTGCCGGTCAGGAAGCCGTTGCCCAGGGGCATCGCGGCAAGGAAGCCCACGCCGCGCGCCTCGCACCACGGCACCAGCGCGTCCAGGGCCTCCGGCGACCACACCGACAGCTCGGCCTGCACCGCGCTCACCGGGAAGACCTGCTGCACCCGCTGGAGCTGACGGAGCGTCGCGTCGTGCAGCCGGGTGCCGGACCGGCGTCCGCCCCGCGCGCCCACCGCGCACAGCCCCAGCGCCCGCACCTTTCCCGCCCGCACCAGCTCCGCCATCGCGCCCCACGTCTCCTCGACCGGGACCTCCGGATCGGCGCGGTGCAGCTGGTAGAGGTCGATCACGTCCGTCTGGAGGCGTCTGAGCGAGGCGTCGCACGCCCGCCTCACATACCCCGGGCGGCCGTTCGCCACGATGTGCTGCTCACCCACCAGCAGGCCGACCTTCGTCGACACGAAGGCGTCCTCGCGCCGCTCCTTCAGCACCCGCCCCAGCAACAGCTCATTGGTGAACGGGCCGTACATGTCGGCCGTGTCCAGAAGTGTCGAGCCCAGGTCGAGAGCCCGGTGCACGGCCCTGATCGACTCGTCCCCGCGCTGCCGCGAACCGCTGTACGCCCAGCTCATCGGCATGCACCCAAGTCCGACGGCCCCCACCGCGAGTGCCCCCGCGCCGATCGTCCTTCGCTCCACCTGCTCGTGAACCTCCCTCTCCTGCCACCCCAACCTAACCTCTGCTCACAGGCACTCCTGACATAGCCTCCTGACCATGACTGCAGACGTGTGGCTTCCCATTCCGCCGGCGGACATCGAGGGGCTTCCCGAGGGGCTCCGCTACCTGTTCTGGGACGGGGGTGAGGACGGCGAACAGGAGTTCCCCGGCGATCCCGCCGAGTGCGTCGTGTACGTGGTGCCGTACATGAAGAGCCAGCCCGTCAAGGTGCGCCCCCTGGAGCGGATGCGCAACCTCCAGGTCGTCCAGACCCTCACGGCAGGCGTCGACGACATCACCGCGCGTGGGTCGTCCATCGTGCCCGGGGTACGCCTCTGCAACGCGCGGGGTGTGCACGAGGCGAGCACGGCCGAGCTCGCGCTCACCCTGACCCTCGCCTCCCTGCGCGGCATCCCGAAGTTCGTCCGGGCGCAGCAGCAGGAGACATGGCTCAGCGAGTTCCATCCGGCCCTCGCCGACAAGTCCGTCCTCATCGTGGGGTACGGCGCCATCGGCTCCGCCATCGAGGACCGGCTCGCGCCCTTCGAGCTCGCGCGGGTGGCGCGCGTCGCGCGCTCTGAGCGCACCACGGCGCGCGGACCGGTGCACCCGCTCACCGAACTGCCCGCCCTGCTCCCGGAGGCAGACGTCGTCATCCTGTCCACCCCCCTCACGGAGACCACGCGGGGCCTGGTCAACGGCGACTTCCTCACGCTCATGAAGGACGGGGCGCTGCTCGTCAACGTCTCCCGCGGGCCCGTCGTCGACACCAACGCGCTGCTCAAGGAGCTGGAGAGCGGCCGGATCACGGCGGCCCTGGACGTCACCGACCCGGAGCCGCTGCCCCCGGGCCACCCCTTGTGGCAGGCGCCCGGCGTACTGATCAGCCCGCATGTCGGCGGACCCACGTCGGCCTTCCTGCCGCGCGCCAAACGGCTGCTGGTGGACCAGTTGCACCGGTTCGTGAACCGGGAGCCGCTGCGCAACGTGATCCTTACGACGGGCTCCACGGGCGTGTGACGGCGGGCGCGATCGGCATGTGATCAGGTTCGGGCACCCTCCGCAATCCTCCGGACGCTGTACGTGCGCGCATCGCCGCTGATCGTCACTGAGCGTAGAGAAGCTATGTCCCTGAGTGACGAGACTGGTGTATCGTCCCGACAGGGGCTGCGCCGCGACCGTTCGGCGCCGGGGATGGACATTTCAGATATGTGAGGGGGGCGACGGGCGATGCACGGCCTATGGACGAACGATCCGACGCGGCGGAGCCGCCGACGGCGACCCTGGCGCACAACCGCGCGCAGACGCGGCCATCACACGAGCCAACACCGCCGGCCCAGCGGACGCAGGAGGCATGCGCACCCAGCGCACCGGGACCCCCGGGACCCGGGAGCGGCGCGGACCGGGAGGCCCCGGTGAGCTCCCCGCCGACTGTGACGACCACCCTCAACGGAGCGTTGCGGGCACAGCCTCCGTCGGGGACACCGCTGCCCCGCCCGCCGGCCCTCGGCGGCGGGACCCGACTGGTCCACCAACTCGTCCTGGCCCTGGTGTGCGCGGCATACGCCGTCGGTTCCGCGCTCGGCTGGGGTTCGGACCTGGTCGCGCTGGTCATGGGTGACTTCGGCCTGACCGCCGCGGCGGGCACCGCCGCCGTCTCCTGCTTCCTCTACGCCCGAAGTCCCCGTGTCCGCTTTCGACCCGCCTGGCTGCTGTTCTCCCTCTCCTCGGCGATGGCGGCCCTCGGCAACGCGGTCTGGGGGTGGTACGAGGTCGTCCTGGAGCGGCCCGTGCCCAGCCCCAGCTACGCCGACCTGTTCTTCCTCTGTTTCGCGCCGCCCGCCATCGTCGGACTGCTGGTGCTGGCGAAGCGGCCGGTGACGAAGGCGGGCTGGATCTGCCTGGCCCTGGACGCCTGGCTGATCGGCGGCTCGCTGCTCACGCTGTCGTGGAGCCTCGCCCTCGCCCAGGCCGCCAGATTCGACGGGCCGAGCGTGGCGCACACCGCGCTGTCACTGGCGTATCCGCTCCTCGACATCGCGCTCGTCAGCATGGTGCTCGCGCTGCACTTCCGGCGCTCGCCGGGCAACCGCACGGCGGTCAACACCGCCATCGGCGCGCTCGCCCTGACCGTGATGTGCGACGCCCTGTTCACCTCGCCGCTGCTGCACAGCAGCTACCACTCCGGCCAGCTGCTCGACGCGGGCTGGTTCGCCGGCTCGCTGCTGCTCGCGTACGCCCCCTGGGCCGCGCCCAGGCGCCAGGGCCGGCCGGAGTCCGACCGGCACGGCGGCGACGGGCACACGCTCGTGGTCCACGAGCACGTGCCCGGACAGCGTGCCGAGGGCCACCACCAGGCGCCCGCGCCCGCCCCGGGGGGTGATCACAGCCGGTATCCGGCCGGCCGGCCCATCACCGGCTCCCTGGCCGCGCTCACCCCCTACCTGGCCGCGGCCGTGTGCACCCTGGGCATCCTGTACAACGTCCTCAGCGGACGCAGTCCGGACCACGTCGTGCTCATCACCGCCGGAGCCGTGGTGCTCGCGCTCGTCGTGCGCCAGGGCATCATGCTGCTCGACAACATCAGCCTCACCCAGGAACTGGCCCAGAAGGAGAACCACTTCCGGTCCCTGGTGCAGGGCTCCAGCGACGTCATCATGATCGCCGCGCCCAACGGCATCCTCCGGTACGTCTCCCCGGCCGCCGCCGGGGTCTACGGACGGCCCGCGGAGGAGCTGGTGGGCACCGAACTGGCCAATCTCATCCACCCGGAGGACCTGGGCTGCGTGGTGCACGAGGTGCGCCGTTTCCTCGCCGCCAGCCCCCTGGAGGAACCCACCACCCGCATCGAGTGCCGTTTCAGGTCCGGCGACGACGGCTGGCTCAATGTGGAGTCCACCGTCAACCGTCACCACGGCGGCCTCATCTTCAACAGCCGGGACGTCACCGAGCGGGTGCGGCTGCAGGCGCAGCTCCAGCACAACGCCGAGCACGACCCGCTCACCGACCTGCCCAACCGCGCCCTGTTCACCAAGCGCGTGCAGCAGGCCCTGTCCGGCCGCCGGGCCTCCGACCGCGGCGCCCACCTGCGCGGCACGGCCGTCCTCTTCATCGACCTGGACGGATTCAAGGCCGTCAACGACACGATCGGGCACCAGGCCGGGGACGCGCTGCTCGTCCAGGCAGCCCGCAGACTCCACGAGTCGGTCCGGCAGGGGGACACCGCCTCGCGGCTGGGCGGCGACGAGTTCGCGGCCCTGATCGTCGGGGACGGAACCCGTGACCGCAGTGCCCGGGAGCGGCACATCCTGGAGCTCGCCGACCGCCTCAGGGTGACCCTCTCCCACCCGTACCTCATCGACGGCAACGATGTCCGTGTCAACGCCTCCATCGGCGTGGCCTTCGCCGAGCCGGGCCTGGGCGCGGGCGAGTTGCTGCGCAACGCCGACCTCGCCATGTACCGCGCCAAGTCGGCGGGAAAGGGCCGGGTCGAGCTGTACAAGCCGCAGATGCAGCAGGACGTCGTACGGAAGGCGGAGCTGGCCACGCGGCTGCGTGCCGCGCTGCACGACGGCGAGTTCGCCCTGCTGCACCAGCCGGTGGTGTGTCTGGAGAGCGGCCGGATCACATCGATCTCCGCGCAGGCGCGCTGGCGCTCCTCCCAGGGGGTGCTGTTCACGCCGGCCGAGTTCCTGCGAGTCGCCGAGGACTGCGACAAGACCTCGGAACTGGACCGCTGGATCCTCGAGGAGGCCGTCGAGCAGGCCGCCGAGCGGGCCGCGAGCGGGCTCACCGTGCCCGTGTCCGTCCGGATGAGCGCCCGGCGGCTCCTCGACCGGTCGATGCCGCTCGGCTCGGTGGAGGCGCTGCTCACCCGGCACGGACTGCCCTCCGGTGCCCTGGTGATCGAACTGGCCGACACCGACCCCCGGGTGTCCCTGGACGAGCTGGAGCGCCGTCTCGGCGCCCTGCGGCGGCTGGGCGTCCGGATCGCACTGGACGGCTTCGGCAGCGGCTACGCGGCGATCACGGCGCTCCGGCGGCTCCCCGTCGACGTGCTGAAGCTCGACCGCGGTCTGGTCGAGGGCGTCGTCGAGTCCGCGCGACTGCACAAGATCACCAATGGGCTGCTGCGTATCGCCGCCGACCTGGGCATGCAGTCCGTGGCGGAGGGCGTGGACCTTCCGGAGCAGGTCGTGGCGCTGCGCTCGATGGGCTGCACGCACGGGCAGGGCATGGCGTTCGCCGGGCCGCTGGACGAGTTCCGGCTGCGGCAGGCGCTCGGATCCGGCCAATATCCGGTTCCCCATGGACCGGTCGAGCCGGCGTTCGCGGGCGGCGGCGCGGGGGTGTACACAAGTGGTGTGCCCGCTGTCTTCGGAGGCGGAAGTGCCCTTCGCTCACATAATGAGACTCCCGTCCCACCCACTTGACACGTGGTGCGCGTCGGGGGGAGGGTCAGTGCCATGCGCACCCGAATTCTCGTACTTGGACAGCGCGTCGGCTGAGCTGGGACCCACCGGAGGACGATCCGGAATCCCCAGCGACCACACCGGCGCGCTCCCCTCGCTTGCCTTTTGGCACGAGGGGTTTTTTGTTGCACCAGCACCATCCGTACGGACGCAAGAACCCGTACGAACTTCGCGAAAACCCTCAGCATCGAGAAGAGAATGCCGATGACCGAGCAGGCCACCGGGGCCCACCATCCGCAGCCGCGGCCCCGTTCCGGAGGACAGCCCACGACCGTCGAGCACGTGACGGGTGCGCAGTCCCTCATCCGTTCGCTTGAGGAGGTCGGCGCGGACACGGTATTCGGCATTCCCGGTGGCGCGATCCTGCCCGCCTACGACCCCCTGATGGACTCCACCCGGGTCCGTCACGTCCTGGTCCGGCACGAGCAGGGCGCCGGCCACGCGGCCACGGGTTACGCGCAGGCGACCGGCAAGGTCGGTGTCTGCATGGCGACGTCGGGGCCGGGTGCGACGAACCTGGTCACGCCCATCGCCGACGCGCACATGGACTCGGTGCCGCTCGTGGCGATCACCGGGCAGGTCGCGTCCAAGTCGATCGGCACGGACGCCTTCCAGGAGGCGGACATCGTCGGCATCACGATGCCCGTCACCAAGCACAACTTCCTGGTCACCAAGGCCGAGGACATCCCCCGGGTGATCGCGCAGGCGTTCCACATCGCCTCCACCGGCCGTCCCGGTCCGGTCCTGGTCGACATCGCCAAGGACGCCCTCCAGGCGAGGACCACCTTCTCCTGGCCGCCCGTCATGGACCTGCCCGGCTACCGCCCGGTGACCAAGCCGCACGCCAAGCAGATCCGCGAGGCCGCCAAGCTGATCACCTCGGCCAAGCGGCCCGTCCTGTACGTCGGCGGCGGGGTCCTCAAGTCCCACGCCACCGCCGAGCTCAAGGTCCTCGCCGAGCTCACCGGAGCGCCCGTCACCACCACGCTGATGGCGCTCGGCGCGTTCCCCGACAGCCACCCGCTGCACGTGGGAATGCCGGGCATGCACGGTTCGGTCACCGCCGTCACCGCGCTGCAGAAGGCCGACCTCATCGTCGCCCTCGGAGCCCGCTTCGACGACCGCGTCACGGGCAAGCTGGACAGCTTCGCCCCGTACGCCAAGATCGTCCACGCCGACATCGACCCGGCCGAGATCGGCAAGAACCGCGCCGCCGACGTGCCGATCGTCGGCGACGCCCGTGAGGTGCTCGCCGACCTGATCCAGGCCGTGCAGAAGGAGCACAGCGAGGGTCACCGGGGCGACTACACCGCCTGGTGGAACGACCTCAACCGCTGGCGCGAGACCTACCCGCTGGGCTACGACCAGCCCGGGGACGGCTCGCTGTCCCCGCAGCAGGTCATCGAGCGCATCGGACAGCTCGCGCCGGAGGGCACGATCTTCGCGGCGGGCGTGGGCCAGCACCAGATGTGGGCGGCGCACTTCATCCAGTACGAGAAGCCCGCCACCTGGCTGAACTCCGGCGGCGCGGGCACGATGGGCTACGCGGTCCCGGCCGCGATGGGCGCCAAGGCCGGCGTTCCGGACCGTGCGGTCTGGGCGATCGACGGCGACGGCTGCTTCCAGATGACCAATCAGGAGCTCACCACCTGCGCCCTGAACAACATCCCGATCAAGGTCGCCATCATCAACAACGGCGCGCTCGGGATGGTCCGCCAGTGGCAGACCCTCTTCTACAACCAGCGTTACTCCAACACCGTGCTGCACTCCGGCCCGGAGGCCGACGGCAAGCAGCCGAGCGCCGGCACCCGCGTCCCCGACTTCGTGAAGCTGTCGGAGGCCATGGGCTGCTACGCGATCCGCTGCGAGAACCCGGAGGACCTGGACAAGGTCATCGAAGAGGCGAACTCCATCAACGACCGCCCCGTCGTCGTCGACTTCATCGTCCACGAGGACGCGATGGTGTGGCCGATGGTCGCCGCCGGCACCTCCAACGACGAGATCATGGCCGCCCGGGACGTCCGCCCCGACTTCGGCGACAACGAAGACGACTGAGCGAGAGAGACCACAGAGAAATGTCCAAGCACACGCTCTCCGTCCTGGTGGAGAACACGCCGGGCATCCTGGCCCGGATCGCCGCCCTCTTCTCGCGCCGCGGCTTCAACATCGACTCGCTCGCGGTCGGTGTCACCGAGCACCCCGACATCTCCCGCATCACCATCGTGGTGAACGTCGAGGACCTGCCGCTGGAGCAGGTGACGAAGCAGCTCAACAAGCTCGTCAACGTGCTGAAGATCGTCGAACTGGAGCCCGCGCAGGCCGTTCAGCGGGAACTCGTTCTGGTGAAGGTGCGCGCCGACAACGAGACGCGTTCGCAGATCGTCGAGATCGTCCAGCTGTTCCGCGCCAAGACCGTGGACGTCTCGCCCGAGGCCGTGACCATCGAGGCCACCGGCAGCAGCGACAAGCTCACCGCCATGCTCAAGATGCTGGAGCCGTACGGCATCAAGGAGCTGGTCCAGTCCGGCACGATCGCGATCGGCCGCGGCGCCCGTTCGATCACGGACCGCTCGCTGCGCGCGCTCGACCGATCCGCGTAAGGCTGGATACGGGCGGTCCACGGCCGCCCGTATGCCGAGACCCCGAAACCTCACTTCCGCCCGCCGTCATACGGTGGGAGCAACATCTGCACACCAAGGAGAGAACCCAAAGTGGCCGAGCTGTTCTACGACGCTGACGCCGACCTGTCCATCATCCAGGGCCGCAAGGTCGCGGTCATCGGCTACGGCAGCCAGGGCCACGCGCACGCCCTGTCGCTGCGTGACTCCGGTGTCGACGTCCGTGTCGGTCTGCACGAGGGCTCCAAGTCCAAGGCCAAGGCCGAGGAGCAGGGTCTGCGCGTGGTGAGCCCGGCCGAGGCCGCCGCCGAGGCCGACGTCATCATGATCCTCATCCCGGACCCGATCCAGGCCCAGGTCTACGAGGAGTCCATCGCCCCGAACCTGAAGGACGGCGACGCGCTGTTCTTCGCCCACGGCTTCAACATCCGCTTCGGTTTCATCAAGCCCCCGGCCGGTGTCGACGTCGCCCTGGTCGCCCCGAAGGGCCCAGGCCACCTGGTCCGCCGCCAGTACGAGGAGGGCCGTGGCGTCCCGGCGATCGCCGCCGTCGAGCAGGACGCCACCGGCAACGCCTTCGAGCTGGCCCTGTCGTACGCCAAGGCCATCGGCGGCACCCGCGCCGGTGTCATCAAGACGACCTTCACCGAGGAGACCGAGACCGACCTGTTCGGCGAGCAGGCCGTGCTCTGCGGCGGCACCTCCGCCCTGGTCAAGGCCGGCTTCGAGACCCTCGTCGAGGCGGGCTACCAGCCGGAGATCGCCTACTTCGAGTGCCTGCACGAGCTGAAGCTGATCGTCGACCTCATGTACGAGGGCGGCCTGGAGAAGATGCGCTGGTCCGTCTCCGAGACCGCCGAGTGGGGCGACTACGTCACCGGCCCGCGCATCATCACGGACGCCACCAAGGCCGAGATGAAGCAGGTCCTCGCGGAGATCCAGGACGGCACCTTCGCCCGTAACTGGATGGACGAGTACCACGGCGGTCTGAAGAAGTACAACGAGTACAAGACCCAGGACGCCGAGCACCTGCTCGAGACCACCGGCAAGCAGCTGCGCAAGCTGATGAGCTGGGTGAACGAGGAGGCGTAAGCCTCATGGCCGGGGCCGGAGCGGAGTGCTTCGGCCCCGTTGTCCATCCCGTCCAGCCCCGGACGGGTGATCTCTCCGCAGAGGCGCAAGACGACCCCTGTCGCGCCACTACACTGCATCAACATACGCGTCAGGCCCACAGCGTCGTGCGTCTTCCGCGGCTAGCCCCTCCTCCGCCTGCGGCCGTCGGGACGGCCGTCCGCATGCATTGGACTTGTGAGGACCTCACGTGAGCTCGAAACCTGTCGTACTCATCGCTGAAGAGCTGTCGCCCGCGACCGTGGACGCACTCGGCCCCGACTTCGAGATCCGGCACTGCAACGGTGCCGACCGGGCGGAGCTGCTTCCCGCCGTCGCCGACGTGGACGCGATCCTGATCCGTTCCGCCACCAAGGTCGACGCCGAGGCCATCGCCGCCGCGAAGAAGCTGAAGGTCGTCGCGCGAGCCGGCGTCGGCCTGGACAACGTCGACGTCTCCGCCGCCACCAAGGCCGGCGTGATGGTCGTCAACGCCCCCACCTCCAACATCGTGACCGCCGCCGAGCTGGCCTGCGGTCTCATCCTCGCCACCGCCCGCAACATTCCGCAGGCCAACGCCGCGCTGAAGAACGCCGAGTGGAAGCGCAGCAAGTACACGGGTGTGGAGCTGGCCGAGAAGACGCTGGGCGTCGTTGGCCTGGGCCGGATCGGCGCCCTGGTGGCCCAGCGCATGTCCGCGTTCGGCATGAAGGTCGTCGCGTACGACCCCTACGTCCAGCCCGCGCGTGCGGCGCAGATGGGCGTGAAGGTCCTCTCGCTGGACGAGCTCCTCGAGGTCGCCGACTTCATCACCGTGCACCTGCCGAAGACCCCCGAGACGCTGGGTCTCATCGGCGAGGAGGCCCTGCGCAAGGTCAAGCCGAGCGTGCGCATCGTCAACGCGGCGCGCGGCGGGATCGTCGACGAGGAGGCGCTGTACTCGGCGCTCAAGGAAGGCCGCGTCGCCGGCGCCGGCCTGGACGTCTACGCGAAGGAGCCGTGCACGGACTCCCCGCTGTTCCAGTTCGACCAGGTCGTCTGCACCCCGCACCTCGGCGCCTCCACCGACGAGGCGCAGGAGAAGGCCGGCATCGCCGTCGCCAAGTCGGTGCGCCTCGCGCTCGCCGGTGAGCTGGTGCCGGACGCGGTGAACGTCCAGGGCGGTGTCATCGCCGAGGACGTCAAGCCGGGCCTGCCGCTCGCGGAGCGCCTCGGCCGCATCTTCACCGCGCTCGCCGGTGAGGTCGCGGTCCGTCTCGACGTCGAGGTGTACGGCGAGATCACCCAGCACGACGTGAAGGTGCTGGAGCTGTCCGCGCTCAAGGGTGTCTTCGAGGACGTCGTCGACGAGACGGTGTCGTACGTCAACGCGCCGCTGTTCGCGCAGGAGCGCGGTGTCGAGGTCCGGCTGACCACCAGCTCGGAGGCGACGGACCACCGCAACGTGGTGACCGTGCGCGGCACGCTGGGCAACGGCGAGGAGGTGTCGGTCTCCGGCACCCTGTCCGGTCCGAAGCACCAGCAGAAGATCGTCGCGGTCGGCGACTACGACGTCGACCTCGCGCTCGCCGACCACATGGTCGTCCTGCGCTACGAGGACCGTCCGGGTGTCGTCGGCACCGTCGGCCGCGTCCTCGGCGAGGCCGGCATCAACATCGCCGGCATGCAGGTCGCCCGCGCGGTGGCGGGCGGCGAGGCGCTGGCGGTGCTGACCGTCGACGACACGGTGCCCTCCGGGGTGCTTGCCGAGCTCTCCGACGAGATCGGGGCGACGTTCGCCCGCTCGGTGAACCTGGTCTGAGCGACCGGGGCCTGAGCAGCCCTCCCCGAACGCCGGACGGGCCGAGAGAGCATCTCGC
>NZ_JBHYKH010000105.1:0-21206 GCF_042741275.1 Streptomyces sp. NPDC058964 | reverse complement strand
CGGCTCGCGGGGGGAGGGCGCACGCGCCGCATCGATGCCGACCCCGGGCCCCACTGCCCAGCCGTTGCCGCCTTCGACGCCCCCCGCATGCGGGCCCAGGACCGGGCCCGCCGGGCCGGCACTCGCCCCCGCAGCGACCACACCCTGGAAACCGCCCTGTCCATCCTGCGGGACCTGGCCCGCTTCCTCACCGAGCACCGCGGCAAGGCCGACTGGGCCCTGGTCGACGTGCACGACATCGAAGCCTTCCTGGCCACCTCGCCCAAGGCCCGCAAGCGCCGACTGGTGGTGCTGCGGCAGTTCTTCCGCTTCGCCCGCTCCCAGCACATCGTGCTGATCGATCCGACCCGCACTGTGATCGTGAGGGAACGCAACGGCTTCCGCGGCCGCACCCTCACCCTCGACCAGCAGCGCGAGCTCTTCCACCGATGGACGACCGACGATCAGTTTCACCCCCACGAGGCTCTGCTCGGCACGCTCGCTCTGCTGCATGGAGCCTCCAGCACCGAGGTCCGGACATTGAAGATCACCGACATCGACGCAGCGGCCCAGACCGTTCGGCTCGGCAAACGACCCCATCCCGTCCCGCTGGACCCCGCCTCCTGGACCGTGCTGGAACGCTGCTTGAACCACCGCGCGGAATGGCACACGGCCAACCCGCATGTGATGGTCACCAAAGGAACCAAGGCCGGGGGGGGGGAGCCCTGCTCAACTGCCTATGTCTCCGACGTCCTTGACGACTGCGGATACCCGCCCGGGACGATCCGCAGCACCCGCCTCGTCGACCTGGTGAACACCATGGACCCCAAGCTCGTCGCCGCCGCCTTCGGCATGGACCCGCAGGCCACCCTCATCTACCTTGCTGATCACATCGACCCAGGACGCCTGCCCGACCAGCATCAGTAGAGGAACTTGCATGCGGCACCTCACCCCCTCAATCGCACTTGCCGCCCTCCGGCGCGGACAGCAGATCGAGCAGTTCCTCGGCAGGGTCGACCGCGACGGTCACCAAGGGCTTCGCTGGATCGCCCTGAGCCCCAGCTCTTCCGGCGTGACGATCTACTTGAGCGATGTCGAAGACGTCGGCACCGACAACTTCCTCGACATCACCGAGTTCCCGCCCCTGGACCCCGAGGAGGATACGTGGGGACGAGAGATCGCCGTCCTGCCCACCCCCGAGGAAGCCTTGCACCTGGCCGAGCGTGACCTCGCCGCAGACCCCCAACGCTGGGTCAACCAGGGCATCGTCTGCGACGAGTACCAGGACTTCCGCAAGACGAACCTGTGATGTTTCGGCGTCGCCTGGCACGAGTTCGCCGGAACATGTGCGCTTTCGCGAACGGCTCGTTGGCGGCGATGGCGACCTGTGGCACCGGGGTCCGGGTCCCCCCGGCATGGAGGAGGAGCTGACCAACCCTCTCCGCCGCTCTGGCGCCCCGACAGCCGCCGCTGCCCTGCTCGCTGTCCACCTCGACCATGCGTTCGGAGAGCACCCGGCCCCGCCCAGGCCATAGCGGTGAATGCGGATCCATCCTCGCCTGCGAAGGGCGCGCCTCGCCGAGGTCGAGGCACGCGTCGTCGAGGCGACGGTCACGCACGCCCGGCACAAGCTGGGCCGGGCACAACGTGGTCGAGGCCCAGCTCGCGAGCGTCAGGCCCAGTGCGGGGTAGGCGCGGGGCGGGCCGCACTCACCCAGGCCGAGAAGGACCTCGCTGCCGTACGGCAGCGAGGTAGGCCGGTGCGGGGGGCAGGGCACGGAGCCCGACGTCGTACGCCATCGCGCCGAGGGCGAGGACCACGAGCGGCCACACGAGGGGGGAGGCTGCCGGGATGGTCCCGTGGACCAGGGCCGCGCCGACGCTGCCGGTGCCGAGTGTCGCGGTGCAGGCTGGAATGTTGGGCAGGGCGATCCGCAGAACCACCTCCCGGCGCCGGGCCGGGCGGGCCGGGACGGGGTTGAGGGCGCTCATCGTCCGCTCACCATGCTCGTCTCGGCCTCCAGAGAGCGGCCGGTGATGCGCGCAGCGAGCCCTTTCACTTTCCGGCGGACCTTCTCGCCCTGACGCTTCGGCTGCGCAGCACCAGCGGCCATGGCCGCTTCAGCCCAGGTGGTGACCCCGGGGGTGGCGAGGGCGAGTGTCACCGCTCGCTCGGCCGGGGAGAGGGCCTCCAGGATCTCGGTCAGGCGCGGGTCATCGAAGCCGGCTTCGACTCCGGTGTCGGCGGCGGTCTGTGCGGGGACCAGGTCGTACAGGGTCAGCCCGTCGCCGAGCGGGGTGTCGAGCAGCAGCAGCCGCGCTTGGCCGGTCTTGCGGCGCCAGACCGGGGTGAGCTGCCGGTTGATGGCCTTGGCCTCTGACTTCAGCTTCTTCAGAGCGTCAGGGGTGAGGTGACCTTGGTCGTAGAGAGGATCCGCCCAGTTACCGAGCAAGGCGGTGGAGACCGGTTCATTCCATCCGCTCCACAGTCCCAGCACCTTCGACCTGAAGGAGTGGATTGTGGATCCGTCGCCAGCGAGGGCGGCCTCGCGGGCGCTCAGCGCCTGGATTACGTCGGGGACCGGGATGTTCAAAGCCCGGAACCCGGACTCGATGGTCCGGTTGGCCGGGTGGCCGGCCTTGAGTACCGCCGTGCCGGTGGTGGTGGTGGTGATCATCATGGGAGGGGCGACACGGTCGAACGGCTCCGGCAGTCCGAACGTGCCGTCCACGTCGAGAGCGACGCTTCCGTCCTCCCGGAGGGTCACGGTATCGCCGGTGTTCCCGCTCCAGTGGGCCGGGAACAAGGCCGTGACCGCCGCGCCGGTATGCGAGTCCCAGTTGAACTGGCTGATCCGCTCCGCCAAGTCGGTGTGGACAGAGCCGTCATCCTCGACCATGGTGTAACTGGGCGTAGGCGTCGGGTCTTCGGTGGTCATGAGCGTCTCCTTGTCGGGGAAAATCCTTCTCCTCTCGGTCCCGGCACGGGCCCGATCCGACAATGCACCTCGGATCCTTTTTGTGATCTGCGTCACAGTAGTCCGGGTTGCTCGGAGCTCGCGGAGCCGGTCGACAGCCCTTGAAGCGTCAGAGCCGACCAGTGCCAGCTGGAGCGCGGATGGGGCCACAGCGGCGGGCTCGGCCACGCCGTGCTCGTCCACCAGCCGCTCGGAGATCAGCTCCACTGTGTGCCGCTGCTTGCACGGCGCATCCACACCACCCGCAGCATCCGATCGATCAGCGGCTTGAACGAACCGAGCCGAGTCGCTCTGGACGCCGGGTCCTCAACGCAGCGCAGGCGCCGCCAAGTCTCGCGCAGGACGTGGGACAGCAGCGGCAGGCCACCGGGTTCGCTTGCGATCTCGTCGACGAGGCGGGCGGTCAGGGCGCGTTCGACGATGAGGCTCTCGGCCTGGGCCGGTTTGACGATCACCTCGCGCAACTCGGCGGGGTCCATCGGGCCGGCCGGCACGGTTGCGTCCTGTAGCGCGGCGGTCAGCCGGGGATGTGCGGCGCAGCGGCCGAGGAAGTCGGCGCGTACCGCGATCACTACGCGCAGCCGACTCGCTGGGTCGGTAGCGGCCAAGAGGTAGTCGATGAACTGGTCACGTTCACTGGGGTCCGTGCACAGGGTGTACACCTCTTCAAACTGATCCACAATCAGCCACGTGTCACCGTCCCCATCGGCTGGCACCAGGCGCTGCCCATGCGTGCGCAGCGGCTGCTCACCGGGAGTGAGTACGCGTACAGCAGCCGACCGCGGCCCGGCGGTGTCAGGGCTGCGCAGGCGCGGGATGAGGCCAGCGCGCAACAGGGAGGACTTGCCACTGCCCGACGGGCCGAAGACCGCGGTGAACCGGCCAGAGCAGACCTGCTGGAACAGGCGCTCAGTAAGTCCGTCACGGCCGAAGAACAGACCGGCATCGGCCGGTTCGAAACGGGCCAGCCCCCGATAAGGAGACTCGGCGTCCACGTCCTCGGCCTGGGGTTCGGCCGCCACCTCCGCGGCCGCCTCACGCCACCGCTCCTCCCACTTTTCCCGGTCGCCGCCACAAGCCTGGACGTAGGCGAGGGCGACCGCCAGGGTCGGCAGCTGCTCACCGCCAGCCGCCTGCGACAGCGTGCTCGCCCCCTGCCTAGTGCGCTGCGCCATAGACCGGTAGGTCGGACTGCTGGCCTCCGCACGGAGCTTGCGTAACTCGAACGCAAACCGCGCAACCGGCCCCGCACTCGGATCCAGTGGGCTTTCCCGACGTCCCGCCATCGACTGCTCACCACCGGCTGCCCGTTCGCCGACCCGTGAGCGCGGCGCGATGGCCCGCCACGCTACGCACGCCCGTGACATGGGGCAAATCTGAGGCGTGTTCTTAGGTCAGCTCCCCACGCTGCAGCCGTGACCTGCGGGGATTCCATTGATCAGGGTGGCAGAACCGGCTGCCCATTCAATACCCAGCCCGCTGAACTCGATGCCAGGCACCAGCCCGTCAAGAACGTCGACGGGACTCGGGGTGCACATCTCCAAGGAGGACATCATGCGATTGCGCAGGAAGACAGCTGTCTCTGCGGCTGGCGTAGCCCTGGCCTGCGGGCTGGCGCTGCCTGCAGCCGCCACACCAGGCGGAGCGGCGGGCTCCGCGGCCGGGCACGCGAGGGCCTCGTCCCTTACGAGCAGCGCTGCCAACGCCAACGAGTGGTCGATGTGGATCAACAACAAGGACAGGTGCCTGGATGTACCAGGCTGGTCAACCCGGAACGGCACGGGGCTGGACGCCTGGGACTGTCAGCATCAGAACAACGAGCGGTGGATCCCGGTGGGCCCGTTCACGGGGCGCGGCGGGCACATCGTCTTCCTGATCAAGAACGCGCACAGCGGCAAGTGCATTAACGATCCCGGCTACTCGCGGGCCAACGGCACCCGCCTAGTCCAATGGACCTGTCGGCGGAGCGACAGCAACAGTCAGTGGTACGAGGAGGACATCGGCAGTTACGTGATCCTGCACAACGCCTACAGCGGCAAGTGCCTGAACATCGCGGGCGCCAGCACCCGCAACGGTGCATGGCTGATTCAGTACACGTGCCGGAACACCGCAAGTGAGCGGGTCCACATCGGGGGCTGACCCCGACGGCAGCCTGGTGTGCGATCGTCACGGGCGGGTCGGGGCTGACTCGGCCACAGCCCGTGCCGATCACTTCGGTGCCAGGGCAGTCTCCGGGAAGTCGCCTACGCTCAACAGCAGATACTCGCCCGAACACGATCTGGACGCTGGCTCTGTTCACGTCGCAGAGCAGCGTTTCGACAGCAGTTCGGGAGGCAGTGCCCGCGCCGGATGTTCACGACTTCGGGCAGCAGCTCGGCGGTGACCGGCTGGAAGCCGTGTGTCGGCCCTTGGGATCTCGGGACAAAAGCGCTGTCTACGGGCGTAGGCGGCAGCCACCATCGCACCGTTGCCGACCGCGGGTGGGCGCCTCCCGTTCTCGTGAACATCGACTCTTCAGGTCGCCGGGTGCCTCCCGGAGCCATGAACACGTGCTGCCCGAAGTCGTGACCAAAGCCAGAAGGCGATCCAGTCCCGAGTCAGGAGCGTCGCTGGAGCCTCCGATGTCCATCCAGCGCTCGGGCTTCGTGGCGCGGGCCGGAGCATGAATCCAGGAGATTACCCATTTTAACCGCGTCCAGGTCACCGAGGCACCAAGCGGTCTGATCCACGGCTTCGCCGCCGGCGACGTTACTCACCTTCTCGCCGAACTCCTCGAGAACGCGACCGCGTTCTCAGATCAGGGTGTCACCATTCAGGCCGAGGAGGTTGCGGACGGTCTACTGATCGAAATCGACGACAAGGGCTTGCCCATTGAACTCAGCCAGCGTCGACGACTCAACGAACTACTGACCGATCCTGAGCAGTTTGATATCGCCGAGCAACTCGTAAAGGACGGCCGCAGCGGGCTCTTCGTTGTCGCCCGTCTCGCCCAACGACACGGGATCGCCGTTCGCCTCAATAAGAACGTGTACGGGAGTAACCAAGCCAGCGTCGTACTGCCGCACGCCCTACTCGCACCCAAGCCACAGCCCGTTCCACCGCAGTTGACACCCGCCATGATGGTAAAGGCCGGTGCCCGCTCATCAGCGGCGCCCATGCGCCGCGACGGCCATGACAACAGTCACGACGGCGCTGGCGTGAGGACGGTCCCACTTCCGTCCCGCCCGGCTCGTGCTGGATCGTCCGGTTCATCGGATCAACGGGCCGGCTCGTCGCAGTCTCCGAGCCCCGGGAAAGCTCCATTGCCACGACGCAGCGGTTCCTATCTGGCACCCGAACTACGGCAAGGCAGCCCATGGCGAGGACGAACAGGGCGGTGCCGGGGACGTCGATGCGTGCGATGGAGTTCTTCGCCTGCTGGACTCTCTTGGCCAGGGCGGGAACGGACAGCAGCACCAGGCCGAGCACGATGGCCTGCAGGGCGAACACCCAGCTGATGGTGATGCCCAAGGCGTCGTAAAGCGGGCCTTTCTTCTCGACGGCGACGGTCTGGATGCGCTGTGCGACATCTCCAAGACTCTCAGTGATCCGCCGGATCTGTCGCGCACCGAGCGGTGATTGCCATCTTCCGGGGGACGGCGGGGCCCTCGTCGAGCTTCTTCTGCGCCGCTTGCTTGTCTCGCTGGGCCTCGTTGATCCACTGGGTGACGACGGCGGGGTCGGCTCCGGCGTCGAGGGCTGCCCGGTAGCGGGCGAGGCGCCGTCTTGCAGCGAGGGTATTCCGGGTGCGCAGGCCGAGGAAGGCGACGATCGCGGTGAGGGCCAACACGGCGGCCAGGACGCCCAGGGCGAGGTTGTAGCCGCTGGTGGCGGCGGCCGCGGGGGTTGCTCCGGTGACGGCGAGTTCGTGGGAGCGTGCCAGGGCGAGGGAGGCGAAGGCGGAGACGCCGATGGCCGCGCCGATCTGCTGGGCGGCTGTGAGGACACCGCTGGCCAGGCCGGTTTCGGCGGGGGTGATGCTGTGGACGGCGGCGACGGTGCTGGAGACGATCACGGATGAGGTGCCGAGCGGCAGGACGAGCAGGCCGGGCAGGAGGTCGGTGGCGTAGTGGCCGCCGGTGGGGACGCCGGAGAGCAGCAGGATGCCGGTGGCGGCCAGCAGCAGGCCTGTGGTCATGACCCGGCGGACGCCGAAGCGGGGGATGAGGCGGCGGGTGGCGGCGACGCCGGCGAGGACGGTCAGGCCGAAGGGGACATAGGCGAATCCGGTGCGCATCGACGAGTAGCCCAGGACCTGCTGCATGTAGAGCGTCATCAGGAAGAACATCGTGATGATGGTCGCCAGGATCACGCCGCCAGCCAGGTAGGCGGTCGCGCGGGTGCGCGAGCGGAAGAAACGCAGCGGCGCCAGCGGGTGCGGCGCCCGCGCCTGCCACAGCGCGAAGACGGTGAGGACGAGCACGCCCGCGCCGAGGCGGCCAAGCAGGGCCGGGGAGGTCCAGGCGGTGTCGCCCTTGCCGAGGAGGGCGAAGACGATCAGGGAGACCGCTGCGGTGACGAGGACCGCGCCGGGGAGGTCGAGACGGCCGCCGCCGCGCTCACGGCCGGCCGGGATGAGACGGGGCGCGAGGACGAAGACGGCGGCGGCGACGGGCAGGTTGATCAGGAACACCCAGCGCCAGGAAGCGAGTTCGGACAGAACGCCGGAAAGGACGACGCCGAGCATGCCGCCGAAGGCGCCGATGCCGCCCCACAGGGACAGGGCGCGGACGCGTTCCCTGGGGTCGGTGAACAGCAGGGCCACCAGGGACAGAGCGGCGGGTCCGGCGAACGCGGCGCCCGCGCCCTGAGCGAGGCGGCTTGCGACCAGCGTGGCGGGGCTGCCGGCGAGTCCGGCCGTCGCCGAGGCGAAGGTGAACAGGGCCAGACCCGCCAGAAAGACGCGCCGGCGTCCGGCGATGTCCGCAAGGCGGCCGCCGAGCAGCAGCAGGCCGCCGAAGGTCAGGGCGTAACCGTTGACGACCCAGGCCAGCCCGCTCTCGGAGAAGCCGAGGCCGCGCCGCAGAGAGGGCAGGGCGACGTTCACGGCGGTGGCGTCAAGGATGAGCACGAGCTGAACGAGGGCCAGCACGGCCAGGGCGCGCCAGCGCCGCGGGTCGGGGCCGGTGGGGGTGACGGGCACGAGGAACTCCGAGTCGGTGCGGCCGGGCCGCGGGAGAACGGGGGCGGCGGACCGTAAGTCACGGTGCGTCCGCCGCCGCTGGGGCGCTGAGGGGTCAGACCTGGACGGGGATCTCGCCGGTGGCGAGCATGTCGCGGTAGGTCTTGGCGTGCAGCGTGATGTCCTCGGCCGAGACGGTGCCCAGCATCAGACCGTAGAGCTTGAAGGCGCCGCGGTAGTCGACCTGGCACATCTCCATGCTGCGCTGCACAGGGAGCAGCAGTTCGTCGATGGTCGCGCGGTTGAGTCCCGCGTGACTGTAGCTCTCGGGGTTGTTCCCGATGGTGACGGCGACCAGGACCTTCTTGCCGCGCATCTCGGACGGCGAGCCGTCGAAGGTGAAGGCGAACCCCATGGACAGCACAGTGTCCATCCACTGCTTGAGCAGCGCGGTGACCCCGTACCACTGGAACGGGAACTGCAGCACGATCGTGTCGTGCTCGCGGATGAGCTGCCGCTCGCGCTCCGCGTCGATGCGGAAGTCGGGGTAGGCGGCGTGGAGGTCGTGGACGGTGACGTGGTCCACGCCCCTGACTGCTTCGATCATCGCGGCGTTGGCCTGCGAACCGGGCAGGTTGGGGTGGGCCAGGACGATCAGGGTGCGTGGTGCGTCCATGGGGTCTCCAAGCAGATATGCGGTGGCGGGTACGGGACGTCGCAGCGACGACCCAATAATCAGAACCGAGCGGTTCGGTATCTAAAATGGAGCCGAGCGTGCCGATGATTCCCGCAGTCGCGTGTGGCGTGCGTCACGGACCGGCTCGGCGCGCCCGTGCGCCAATACCGCCCCGCAGACGTCAGGAGGTGAGCGGCTACGGGTGCGAGCGCACGCCCAGGACGGCGGCCGCCGCGCGTTCGGCCCAGTCCTCGTCCGTGGCCCGTCCGGCGAGGTGGTCGGCGTAGAAGACTCCCAGCAGGGCAGAGGTCAACGCGTCTGGGTCGGCGTCGGGAGCGAGCGCGCCCTGAGCGCGGGCCCGCTCCAGCAGTCGGCGTACCGCGGTGCGGCGGGGCTGCACCGCGTGCTCGCGGAAGTGCGCCAGGAGCTCCGGTGTGTGGGCCTCCTCCGCGAGGCAGGTGCCGATCAGGCTCATTCCGTGAGTGCGGGTGAGCGTTGCCGCGAAGTCGGCGAGCTGGGCGACGAGGTCGGCGAGCGCGTCACCCGTCTCCGGTGGCCGGGAACAGGGCCGCAGGGTCTTCAGGGCCGCCGCCGCCAGCTCCGTCTTCGTCTTGAAGCGCAGGTGGATGGTGGCCTTGCTGACGCCGGCAGCCCTGGCCACCGCGTCCAGGGTCATCCGGGTGAATCCCTGCTGTGTGAGCAGGGTCAGCGCCGAGGTGAGTATCGCGGCGTCCTTGCCCGGGCAGCGAGGGCGGCCGGCGGTGTTGCGGCAGTCCGCTACGCCTGTGTTCTCCATGGCCTCATCATAGGCGCTTGCAATACCGAACCGCTCGGTTTAGATTTTAGGTGTCGGGCGGAACCGTCGCGACGTCGAATCCCGGAAAGGACCCACCCTCATGCGTTACGCAGTTCTCGGCACCGGCGTCGTCGGGCAGACCGTCGCCGCCAAGCTGGCCTCCCTGGGCCACGAGGTCGTCGTCGGCACCCGTGACCCGAAGGCCACGCTGGCCCGGACGGAGCCCGACGGCTACGGCAACCCGCCGTTCGCCCACTGGCTGGCCGCCCATGAGCAGGTCCGTCTGGAGACGTTCGCCGACGCGGCCGCCTGGGCCGAGACCGTGGTCAACACCACCTCCGGTGCGGCGACCCTGCAGGCCCTTGAGGCCGCCGGAACCGCGAACCTGGCGGGCAAGGTGCTCATCGACATCGCCAACCCGCTGGACTTCTCCCAGGGCATGCCCCCGTCGCTGAACCCCGTGAACACCGACAGTCTCGGCGAGCAGGTGCAGCGGGCCTTCCCCGAGGCGAAGGTCGTCAAGACGCTGAACACCATGAACTGCCAGATCATGGTCGACCCGGCCCGCGTCCCCGGCGAGCACACCGTGTTCGTCTCCGGCGACGACACCGTGGCCAAGAAGGCCGTCACCGACCTGCTCGTCTCCTTCGGCTGGCCGGCGAACAGCGTGCTCGACCTGGGCGACATCAGTACCGCCCGCGGCACGGAGATGCTCCTGCCGATCTGGCTGCGCCTGTGGGGCGCACTCGGCCACGCCGACTTCAACTTCCACATCCAGGGAGCCCGCACCGGCGCCTGACCCCGAGCTGGGCGGGCCGGGCGCCGGAACCTCCCCCGAACCCCGACGCCCGGCCCGCCCCATCCCCGTACGACCGACGGAAGCCCCTCCCATGCGCGCCCTCGTCCTGGACCGCCCCGGCAGCCCCGAGACCCTGCACCTGGCCGACCTGCCGCTGCCCGTCCCCGAGCCCGGGCAGGTGCGCGTCCGGGTCGAGGCGTGCGGCCTGAACCCGGTCGACTACCAGATCGCCGCCTCGGGACATTCGGACTGGGCCTGGCCGCATGTGCTGGGCCTGGACGTGGTGGGCATCGTCGACGCGCTCGGCGAGGGCGTGACCAGCACGCATGTCGGCCGGCGGGTGGCGTACCACGGTGATCTGCGCCGCCCGGGAGGTTACGCGGAGTACGCGCTGGCCGACGCCTCGGTACTCGCCCCGGTGCCGGCCCGGCTCGACGCCGTGTCGGCCGCGGCGTTGCCGTGCGCCGGCATGACCGCGTACCAGGCGGCCGTACGCCGGCTCCGGGCCGGCAAGGCGGACACGGTCCTGGTCGCCGGGGGCTCGGGCGGTGTGGGCGGCTTCGCCGTCCAGTTCGCCGCCCTGGCCGGAGCCCGCGTGATCGCGACCGCCTCCGCACACAACACCGACCACGTCCTCGGGCTTGGCGCGCACCAGGTCATCGACTACCGGAGCGAGGACGTCGCCGCCCGGGTGCGCGAACTCACCGACGGACGCGGCGTGGACGCCGTCGTGGACACCATCGGTACGGCGTCCGCCACCCAGGGCCTGCGGCTGCTCTCCTACGGCGGCGCGCTCGCAGCCGTGGCCGGCCGTCCCGACCTGCACGCCCTGCCGCCCTTCACCACCGCACCGTCGGTGCATGAGATCGCCCTCGGCGCGGCGTACGCGCACGCCGGCGAGAAGGCTCGTGCCGATCTGGCACACATGCTCGCCGACGTGATGGCTCTGGCGGCCGACGGCCGAATCGACCCCATGCTCGCCCGGACCGTCGCCCTCGACGACGTCCCGGACGCGCTCGTCGAGCTGTCCGGCCGCCACGTGCGCGGCAAGATCGTCGCCTCCATCACTCCCGGCCCCGTCACCCGATCCTCCTGAGGAAGGCGCACACCATGAAGACCGCCATCCACCTCGTCTCCTTCGACGTCCCCGGCAACGCTTCGGCCATCGCGCCCGTGCTCGCGGAGACGGCGCAGCTCGCCGAAGAGGCGGGCATCGCCTCGCTGTCGCTGATGGACCACTACCTGCAGATCGGCGGCATGGGTCTGGGTGACGTGGACGCCCCCATGCTGGAGGGCTACACGACGCTCGGCTTCCTCGCCGCGCACACGCGCTCCCTCCAGCTCCATCTACTGGTCACCGGGACCACCTACCGCCACCCCGGCCTGCTCGCCAAGATCGTCTCCACGCTGGACGTGCTCTCCGGTGGCCGCGCCACCCTCGGCCTCGGAGCCGCCTGGTACGAGCGCGAACACCACGCGCTCGGGGTCCCGTTCCCGCCCCTGACCGAGCGCTTCGAGCGCCTGGAGGAGACCCTTCAAATCGTCCGCCAGATGTGGAGCGAGGAGACGGGCCCGTACGACGGCGAGCACTACCAGCTCGCCGAGACCCTCAACTCCCCGCAACCGCTCAGCCGTCCGCACCCGCCGATCCTCATCGGCGGCGGGGGCGAGAAGAAGACCCTGCGCCTGGTCGCCAAGTACGCGGACGCCTGGAACATCATGGGCGACCTCGACACGGTCCGACGCAAGACGGAAGTGCTGCGCGAGCACTGTGACCGCGAGGGCCGGGACTTCGACTCCCTCACCAAGACCCTGATGCACCTGGGGGCCCCGCCGTCCGACGCCGCCTCCACCGACGCCTTCCTCAAAGACATGGAAGGCTACGCGGCCCTCGGCTTCGAAGAGGTCCACCTCATGCCCTTCGGCCCCGACCCGCGACCGGTCGTCCAATATGTCGGCGAGCACGTCGTCCCGCGCCTGGCCACCCTCTGACCACACCCGAGGAGCACACCCCCATGCCCCGTACCGATCCCGCCTTCCCCATGCCCGACGGTCCGGGCGCCACCATCCCGTTGCACGGCGGAACCCGCATCCCGGTCCTCGGCCTGGGCGTCTTCCGGGCCCCGGCCGGCGAGGCCACCGAGCAAGCGGTCACCGCCGCGCTCCGGGCGGGCTACCGTCATATCGACACCGCCGCGGTGTACGGCAACGAGGCCGACGTCGGCCGCGCGCTGCGGGCCAGTGCCGTCGACCGCGACGAGGTGTTCCTGACCACCAAGCTGTGGAACGCCGACCACGGCTACCAGCAGACCCTCGACGCGTTCGAGTACAGCCGCCGCCGGCTCGGCGTCGAAACCCTCGACCTGTACCTGGTGCACTGGCCGGTCCCCGGCCCGCGCCTGGAGACCTGGCGCGCGATGGAGCACCTGCAGGAAAGCGGCAAAGTCAAGGCGATCGGCGTGAGCAACTACATGACCCGCCACCTCGACGAGCTGCTCGCATCAGCCCGGCACGTTCCGTCCGTGAACCAGATCGAGCTCAGCCCGTACAACTACCGTTCCCGGTCGGATGTCATCGATCTGTGCCGGGCCCAGGGCATCCAGCTGGAGGCGTACAGCCCGCTCACCAAGGGCCACAAGCTGAGCGACCCGCCGCTCGCGCACATCGCGGACGCCCACGGCAGGAGCACCGCGCAGGTACTCATCCGCTGGGCCTTGCAGAAGGGCCTGGTGGTCCTGCCCAAGTCCACCCACGCGGACCGCATCGCCGCCAACGCCGACGTCTTCGACTTCGCCCTCACCCCGGCCCAGATGGAGATCCTCGACGCCCTCGACGAGAACCTCGTCACCGGCTGGGACCCCACCACAGCGCCCTGACCCCACGGGAGAACCACCCCTCATGTCCGCACGCCGCACCCTCGTCGTCGTCGCCCACCCCGATCTGGCCGCCTCCCGCGTGACCGCGCACCTGGCCGACGCCATACGCGACATCAGGCACGTCACCGTGCACGACATCGCCGCCGCCTACCCGGACGGCCGGATCGACGTGGCCCGAGAGCAGCGCCTGCTGCGCGAACACGACACGATCGTCTGGCAGTTCCCCTGGCACTGGTACTCCGTGCCAGGGGTGCTCAAGTCCTGGATCGACCAGGTCCTCACGTACGGCTTCGCCTACGGGGCCGACGGCACCGCGCTGCACGGCAAGACCCTGCAACTGGTCACCTCCACCGGCGGCCCCGCAACCTCCTACGCCACCGACGGGTTCAACCGCTTCACCATGGCTGCGCTGTTGGCCCCCATCGACGCCACCGCCCACCTCACCGGCATGCGCCTGGCCGAGCCGCTCGTCCTGCACGGCGCCCGCACCGTCTCCGACGAGGATCTGGCCCTTCACGCCAAGCACTACCGCGCACTCCTCGCCTGAAGGCGTGCCGTCCTGTCCGCCCACCACTGAAACCCGAGGTCCTGACTTGAGCGGTCCCACGACCGGCAAGACCGTCCTGATCACCGGCGCCACCGCCGGCATCGGCAAGGCCACCGCCCTCGAACTCGCCCGCCAGGGTCCCATCGTCGCCATCGTCGGCCGCGACGCGGACAAGACCCGCGCCGTCGCCGCCGAGATATCCGCCACCACTGGAAACCCGGCCGTCGAGCCGTGGACGGCCGACCTGTCCTCACAGGCCGAAATCCGCCAACTCGCCCAAGAGTTCATGGTCAAGCACCCCGTGCTGGACGTCCTGGTGAACAACGCGGGCGGTTACTGGAGCACCCGCCGCACCACCGTCGACGGTATGGAGCACACGTTCGCCCTCAACCATCTGGCACCCTTCCTGCTCACCAACCTTCTGCTGGACGCTTTGAAGGCCGCTTCCGCGGCACGGGTGGTGACCGTCAGCTCCGGCGCACAGGCCATGGGCAGGATCGACTTCGACAACCTCCAGGGCGAGCGTGGGTACTCCGGCCAGCGCGCCTACAACCAGTCGAAACTCGCCAACGTGCTGTTCAGCAATGAACTCGCCCGCCGTCTGGAGGACACCGGCATCACCTCCAACGCCCTGCACCCCGGCGTGGTCCGTACGGACTTCGGCAAGGAGGACCCCACGCGCCTGTTGCGTGTCCTCACGCCTGTGGTCCGCGCCTTCATGCTCACCCCGGTCAAGGGCGCGCAGACCTCCGTCTACCTCGCGACCTCCTCCCAGGTCGCGGGCGTCACGGGCGGCTATTTCGTCAAGAGCAGGCCCAGGCGCAGCAGCAAGCTCTCCTATGACCGGGAGTTGGCTGCCCGGCTCTGGGACGTCAGCGAGCGACTGACCGATCTCCCCGCGCTCCGCGCCTGATTCCGATCACGAGGCGCGAATGGTCCCGCGCCTCGTGATCAGGTGCGGGGGCGGCGCAGGCCGTCGAGCATGTGGTCGATGTGGCGCGCGGCCTCGCGGGCATCGAGCGGCACATGCCCCACCAGGAGCCGGTACCAGAACGGCCCGAACAGCAGGTCGATCGCGTAGTCCAGATCGAGATCGCCGCGCAGCTCACCACGGTCCAGGCCGCGCGTGAGGATGCGGGCGACCACCTCGCGCCGACCGCCGACCCAGGCGCGGAAGGGCTCCTCGAAGGCGTCATCGAGCTGCGCCTCGGCCATCAGGCCGCGCAGCGCCCGCACCCGCAGCGGATGGTCCACGACGCCGTACAGCTGCTCGGCGAAGACGACCAGGTCCTCACGCACGCTTCCTGTGTCGGGCTGCGGCATGCGCTCCGCGACGGTGCGCGTGTACGCCTCCATGACGAGTTCGGCCTTGGAGCGCCACCACCGGTAGACCGTGCTCTTGGCGGCGCCGGACCGCTTGGCCACACCCTCGATGGTCACCCCCTGGTAGCCGCATTCCTCCAGCAGCTCGGCCGCGGCGGCCAGGATCTCCGTGCGGGCCTCCTGGCTGCGGATCCGGCCGCCGGTGCGGGGGGTACGGGCGGGGGCGCTCTGGTTCGGCATGTGCCCGACGCTAGCAGTCGTGCTATCGCTAAACAAAACGCTACGTATCGATTTGATTGGAAGTTCGACATGCTGACGACCCGCGTCGTGCTGTCCCACGCCTGGACCGCGGACCCAGGCACCGCCTGGTACCCCCATCTGGCGAAGCAGCTCAGAGGAGTGGGGCACGAGGTGCGCGTCCCGCAACTGCCGGAGCCCATGACCCCGCGTCGTGAGCCGTGGCGGGAGGCCCTGGCCGCCGAGGCCGCCGTCGGCCCGGCCGAGCAGACCGTGCTGGTCGGCCACAGCCTGGGCGGGGTCAACGTGCTGCGACTGCTGGAGCAGCACGACACCGAGCGCGACGGCGCCTACGCGGGGGTCCTGCTGGTGGCCACGCCGGCACGCAGCCTGGGCTTCGGCGAGATCGAGGAGTTCTTCGACGGCGGCTTCGACCACGCACGCATCCGCCGGGCGGCGGGGCAGGTGCGCGTCCTGATCGCCTCCGACGATCCCGTCCTGGGTCCGGATCCTCTCAGCCACGTGCGTGAGCACGTCGAGACCCTCGGCGCCACCGTCACCCTCACCCCGACCGGCGGCCATTTCAGCCCGGCGGAGCAGTGCACCGAGCTGCCGAGCGGCCTCGCCCTCGTACGGGCCGCACTCCACAGCCGTAACTGAACCCCCTTCAATTAACTGCCCCCCTTCCCGCCCGCCGATCCACATCGATCAAGTCGATCCAAGGAGTCCCCATGACCGTCCTCGTCACCGGAGCCACCGGAACCGTGGGCCGAGACCTCGTCGACCTGCTGCTCGCCAAGGGTGAGCAGGTCCGCGCCCTCACGCGCGACCCCGCCAAGGCGAACCTGCCCGACAAGGCCGAAGTCGTGGCGGGCGACCTGGGAGACGCCGCCGCGCTCCCCGCTCTGCTGGACGGCGTCGAGAAGGCGTTCTTGTTCATCGGCCCGGACCACGGCACCGAGTTCGCCGAGGCCGCCGCGCAGGCCGGCCTCAAGCAGGTCGTCGTGCTGTCCTCGTTCACGGTCACCATGGACTGGCCCAGCGTGCCCAACTTCATCCGCATGCACCACGAGGTCGCCGAGAAGGCGCTGACCGACGCGGGTGTGCCCGCCACGTTCCTGCGCCCGTCCGGCTTCGACTACAACATCCTGCAGTGGACCGGCGCCCTTCGTTCCCAAGGCGTGGTGCGTGCCCCCTTCGCCGACGCGGCGCTGCCGCTGATCCACCCCCGCGACATCGCCGACGCGGCCGCCATCGTGCTGACCGAGCCAGGCCACGACGGCAAGGCGTACATTCTCACTGGTCCCGAGGCATTGACCCCTGCCCGACAGACCACCCTCATCGCCGACGCCCTCGGCATCCCGACCCGGTACGAGGAGCTGAGCACCGAAGAGGCCGCCGAGGTCCTGCGCGGCATGGGCCACCTGCCCGAGATGCTCGTGCCCTCCGTACTGGAAGTACTCGGCCCCGAAGCCGCGGCCCTGCCGGTCTCCCTCGCCTCCGAGGAGCTGACCGGCCGCCCCGCCCGCACCTTCCGCCAGTGGGTCCAGGAGAACGCGGACAGGTTCTGATCGCCATCCACGTCCCGCGTCGAATCCGTACCGAACCACTCGGGGCGGATTTCCGTCTATCCTGTCCCGATGGGTGACACGGAGACCAGGAGCGCGGGGCGGCCGCGATCGGCCGAGAAGGACGCCGCCATTCTTCAGGCGGCCCTGGAGCTGCTGGCCTCCCACGGCTACACCCGGATGAGCCTGAGCCAGGTCGCCGCCGCCGCACAGGTCAGTAAGTCCACCATCCACCTGCGCTGGAAGACCAAGGCCGACCTCCTCACCGCGGCACTCGCGGCCCTGCGCATGGCCGACGCCCCACCCGCGAGCGGAGACACCCGCGCCGACCTCGTGGCGATCCTCAAGGACTTCGCCGCCACCGTGGAACGTGTACGGGGCATGGCACTGATCGGCACCTGCCTCGCCGAGGAAGCCCACACCCCCGAACTCCTCGCCCTGCTGCGCGAACGCACCGTGCTGCCTCGCCGGACCCTGCTGCGCGAGGCGCTGGAGCAGGCCCGCGACCGCGAGGAGATCCGCGAGGACGCCGACCTCGAAGCGGCCGTCTCCTCACTCCTCGGTCCCTTCTACGCCGATTACATCGCCGGCCGCGGCGGCCGCATCGGCTGGGCCGAAGCCGCAGTCGACCTGGTCCTGGCCGGCCTGCGTCCCACCCGCAGCCGGAACCTCGACGACCGATAGCGCCACGTCCCCTACCAGCCGCGCGCAAGGGAGTGCGGTCGCGGTTGAAGGCACACCGGCTGACATTCACCCATACCCCCTAAGGTGACACCCATGACGATCCCGGGCCTCGAGAGCCACCAGGTGCTGTACGGCTGCATGGGACTCGGTGGTGACTGGACCGACATGCCGTACGGTGCGGCGGACATCACCAACGCCGAGGCAGCGATCGAAGCGGCGCTCGACAGCGGTATCACCGTGTTCGACCACGCCGACATCTACCGGTACGGGAAGGCCGAAGCGGTCTTCGGTGAAGTCCTGGCTCGCACTCCGGGCCTGCGCGAGCGGATCCTGATACAGACCAAGTGCGGCATCCGGCTCCCGCACGGGGACCAGCCCGGGATCTACGATCTGCGCGGGCCCACCATCGTGCAGCGGGTCGAGGAGAGCCTCAAGCGACTGCGCACAGACGTGATCGATGTCCTACTGCTGCACCGCCCCGATCCGCTGGCCGATCCAATGGACATCGCCGAGGCACTGACCTCCCTTCACCGACAGGGCCTCGTACGCGCCTTCGGCGTCTCCAACATGGCCGCCAGTCAAATCGAACACCTCCAGGCCGCCCTGGACCTCCCCCTGGTAGCCAACCAGCTGGAGATGAGCCTTGCACAGCGGGACTGGCTGGAGTCAGGCGTGCTCGTCAACACGCCCGCGGCTGCCGGCAACGGCTTCCCGCTCGGCACGATCGAGTTCTGTCAGCGCAACGGCCTACGTCTCCAGGCATGGGGAGCCCTCGCGCGCGGCCGCTACACCGGTCGCCAGGAGACGCCGACCGAGCAGCAGACCGCCGAGCTGATCTCGTCCCTGGCACGAGCCAAGAACACCACCCCCGAGACCATCGTCCTGTGGTGGCTCCAGCGCCATCCCGCCCGGGTCGCACCCGTCATCGGCACAACCAGCCCCGAGCGCATCCGCGCCTGCCGGGACGCCGCGCTCCGCGAGCCCGCCCTCAGTCAGCAGGAGTGGTACGACCTATGGCTGACCGCCCGAGGTGCCCCGCTTCCCTGACAGCACCCCATCGTGGCCTTTCGCCCTCCCCGGCCGATCGGTGAGGCTCCGCCATCTTGACGTGGCTGGTCAGCGGTGTGGCGTGACCCCGTTTCGGGGTGTTCGTGCTGGTCGTGGACGGCAGTCTGTGGTGTAGATCGTCTGGCAGGGCGGGTTTTGCCGATGAGTTCACCGTCCTCGAACGGTCTACCCAGCGACACGACCGTTCTCGACAGGAGTGCCATGTCCACCATCCAGCCAGTGATCTTGACTGCCGACCACGCCTTCCTGCTCGGCTTCTATACGAAATTGTTCGGCGCCGAGGAGATCTTCCGGGTGCCTGAGGAAGGCCCGGTCTTCTACCTCGGCTTGCGCATCGGCGACACCGACCTCGGGCTGGTGGCCAAGACGAACTTGGGGACCGGGACGGCACCGCGGATCCTGCTCAGCATCGGGGTTGACGACGTCGACGAGACGCTCGGCCGGGTGGGGGTGTCAATCCCCTCGATGTGTGGAGAGTTTCTAAGCGGCCAGCTCCAGGGCGGAGCCGGTCCGATGCTTGTGTTCGTAGTCGATCGGGCTGTGGTACCCGCACACGCTGTGTAGGCGGCGGGTGCTGTAGAAACCGGTGATCCAAGTGGCGATCTTCAGCCGGGCCTCGGTGCGGGTGGCGAAGGTGTGCCGGTGGACGTATTCGACCTTGAGGACGCTGTTGAACGCCTCGCTGACGGCGTTGTCGAAACACGAGCCGACGCGTCCCATGGACTGGGTCACGCCGAGGCGGCGGCAGGCCCGCTTGAACCGGCGTGAGACATACTCGCTGCCCCTGTCACTGTGAAAGATCACGCCTTTGACGTCGCCTCCTCGGGTGGCAGTGGCCATGTGCAGCGAGGCCACGACGAGTTCGGCATCGTGACGGGCGCCCATGGCGTAGCCGAGCAGGCGGCGCGAGAACAGATCAATCACCGTGGCCAGGTACAGCTTGCCCTCGCTGGTGACGATCTCGGTCATGTCGCCGCACCAGTCTTGGTCCGGGGCATCCGCGCTGAAGTCGCGGCGCACGAAGTCCGGGACCGCGGCCCGTCTGCCCGGGCGGGTGAGCCCGCGGCGTCGCCGGATCTTCCGTCCGGCCAGGCCGAGCTCGGCCATGGTCCTGGCGACGGTGTTCACCGAGACGCGCCATCCCTCCCTGACGAGAGTGATCCACACCTTCGGGGAGCCGTAGGTGCCGCCCGAGGCGTCGAAGATGCGTCTGATGGCTTCGGCCAGCTGTCCGCGCCGCACCTCGCGGCAGGTGACGTGCTTGTCCTTCCACTTGTAGAACCACGACTCGCTCACGCCCAGCACGCGGCAGGACACGGTATGCGGAATGTCCTGCTCGGCCTTGCAGTCGCTGATCACCCCGGCCAGGTGGGCCGGGGTCCGCCGCAGCTACTTCACCCACAAAGCCATGCAGCGTTTGAAGACATAACGTTCCATCTCCAGCTCCCGGATGCGCTTGTTCTTCTCACTCATCTCCCGGCGCAGCCGCTCCAGCTCGGCACGTTCGCCCTCTCGCAGCCGGCCACCCGATTCAGCGGGCGCGGGCCGGTCGGACGAGGCCGAACCGTTCCTCCTCCAGCGTGAGACCCAGCTGTGCAGCGTCCCCGGATGCACACCGAGGTCCTCGGCGACCTCCGGGATCGGCTTGCCCGTCTCGATCACGATGCGTACAGCACCCTCACGGAACTCAGCTTCGTACTTCTGTTGCTTGTGCCCCATGAACCTCAACTTCCCCTGGTATCACGGACTCCACGGTACGAGGGGACCCTCACCCCGGGCCGATCCCTGCCCGTCTGATCGACCCCAGCGACCTCGCCAGCTACGTCATGCACGCGACATCCCAGGCCAGCGAACACGACACGACCCACTAATTCATCGGCTCTGGCCCGTAGTCGGTGGTGACGCCGAGTAGCCGTCAGGGCAGGAGGATGCGGTGGCGGAGGAGGTCGAATCCGGCGCGTCCGTGCATTTGCCGCATGATCCTCTTGGTGCGGGTGTTGACACCTTCGGTGCGGCCGTTGTGGTAGGGCAAGGTGAGACCGGCGTTCACGGCGGATCGGTCGATTTCGAGACCGTTGGTGAAGCTGCGCAGGTGAGGCAGGTCGATGGCCCGGGCGGTCGTGATCCACTCGGTGAGTTTCACGTCGTTGCCCTCGGTCGGTTTCAGCAGGGCGGCGAGGCCGCGTATCAGATCGGCGAGTGCGGTCATCTCCGGGCAGGCCGCGGCGATCTTCTCCAGCAGGACCGTTTCCTTCGGGCGCAGGTTCTCGGGGTCCGTGAGTAGGAGGCGGCCGGCGTGGCGCACCGTGGTGACGGGCCGGTCGCCTTCGGCGCGGCCCTGGTTGAGGTAGCGGACCAGGAGGTTCGCGCTGTCGGTGTAGCCCAACTCCCGTATCTCTTGGAGGAGATGGGTGACCGGGACGGCCGGATCTTCGGCGCGGCGCCGGCGCAGATGCTCGCGGTAGGGGTCGACGAGGGTGGGCCGGTAGGAGGGGGTGAGGCGCAGGGCCTGGG
>NZ_JBHYKH010000104.1:8448-21284 GCF_042741275.1 Streptomyces sp. NPDC058964 | reverse complement strand
CCCACACCCCCGGTGGGGCGTGCCTTCTTCACCAATCTGGCTTCCGCGCCCGCCCCGGCCCGGCGGCCCCCGGCGCCCCCCCCCACCCCCGCCGCCCCGGGCGCCTCGGTCTTTTTCTCCGCACACGCCCGCTCGCCCCCTGTATCACCCGTTCGGCCGCGTCCAGTTGATGCGGGCGGGATGCGCCGCCGAAGGCGCGGGCCGGCGTGTGCTCCTCGGCTCGATGGCATGCTGGGAGGCAGCCGGGGGCGCGAGAGAGGGCAGGTGGCAGGCATGGTGGGCGCGACCGCAGGGGAGGCCGCCGAGGCCCGGGACACGGCGGTGGCGTCCGTGGGCCCGCGTGCCATGCGAGCCGATGCCCGCCGCAACTACGAGCGGCTGCTCACCGAGGCGCGCGCGGCGTTCGCCGAGCGCGGCACGGACGCGTCGCTGGAGGACGTGGCCCGCCGGGCCAGCGTCGGGATCGGCACGCTGTACCGGCACTTCCCGAACCGGCAGGCACTGATGAGCGCGGTCTTCGAGGACGCGGTGAGCGAACTCCTCGTCCGCTCCCGCGAACTGCTGGACGCCCCCGAGCCCTGCTCGGCGCTGGTGACATGGCTGCGCGAGATGGTCACCCACGCCGGTGAGTACCGCGGACTGGCGCGGGCGCTGATGTCGGTGTCCGCGGGCTCGGGCTCCGGTTCCGCGCTGGCTCGTTGCAGCACCCCGATCCACGAGGCGGGCGGCGCGCTGCTGGCCCGCGCCCAGGAGTCGGGTGCCGTACGCGCCGACGTCTCGATCGGCGACCTCCTCCAACTGACCCACGCCATCGCGCTGGCGGCGGAGGAGTCACCGGGCGACCCCGACTTGGCGGACCGGTTGCTGAAACTGACGCTACGGGGCCTGAAGGGATAGCGGCGGTCCCCTTGTCACCCCCAGGGGCGGCACCGCCAGGGGCGCGGGGCTGTCACATGGGGCGGCTCCGCCGCGTGGGCGCGACAAGCCACGGTCAACCCGCACCCGCGCGCCACGCCGAACCCTACGGCGAACAGGCGCCGCAACCACTAACGGCGCCGCAGATCGGCAACACGCGCCCGCTCCGCCCCGGCCGCCTGCTCCCCCAGCACCGTGGCCGACCGCAGCGCAGCGCCGGGCACCTGCCCCCGCCGGGGCCCCGGCAGGGCCACGTCCCGACGCTGCTGGCGCGCCGGGACCTGATCACCCCCCGGGCTTCCCGACGCCCCGGCCACGGCGATCTGCACCCCCTGATCGGCGAGGGCCTGGAGTTCGGTGGCCGCACGGTCGTCGTGGGCGGGGGGCTCGTCGGTCACCAGGCGGGTGATCACATCCGTTGGCACCGTCTGGAACATCGTGTCCGTGCCGAGCTTGGTGTGGTCGGCGAGGACGACGACCTCCGCGGCCGCCTGGACCAGGGCCCGGTCGACGGACGCGGACAGCATGTTGGACGTGGACAGCCCGCGCTCGGCGGTCAGGCCGCTCCCGGACAGGAAGGCCTTGGAGACCCTGAGTCCCTGGAGGGACTGCTCGGCTCCGGAGCCGACGAGGGCGTAGTTGGATCCGCGCAGGGTGCCGCCGGTCATCACGACCTCCACGCGGTTGGCGTGCGCCAGCGCCTGGGCCACCAAAAGGGAGTTGGTGACGACGGTCAGACCGGGCACCCGGGCGAGCCGGCGGGCCAGCTCCTGGGTGGTGGTCCCCGCCCCGACCACGATGGCCTCGCCTTCTTCGACGAGGCCCGCGGCGAGATCGGCGATGGCCGTCTTCTCGGCGGTCGCGAGATGTGACTTCTGCGGAAAGCCGGACTCCCGCGTGAACCCGCCCGGCAATACCGCACCGCCGTGCCGGCGGTCGAGGAGTCCTTCTGCCTCCAGTGCGCGCACGTCCCGCCGTACGGTCACTTCGGAGGTCTGGACGACGCGGGCGAGCTCACGGAGCGACACGGCCCCGTTCGCTCGCACCATTTCGAGGATCAATTGGCGACGTTCTGCAGCGAACACGAAACTGACAGTAACCCCAACGGCCGTCTGGTTTCAGCAGTTTGCGCCGAATAACAGAAGTTGTTCGCACGGCGGGGCGGGAAGTGGTATAGGGCCTACCCGCCCCGACTATGCCGCACGCATGCTCGACAACTCCCCGTGACCAGCGGGGAGTCGGTTTCGGCCGTCAGGCCTCGCCGGTCGCCTTCCGCGTGTGGAGCTGACGCGCCACCTCGGCGATCGACCCCGAAAGGGAGGGGTACACGGTGAAGGCGTTCGCGATCTGTTCGACCGTCAGATTGTTGTCGACGGCGATCGAGATCGGGTGGATCAGTTCCGAGGCGCGCGGTGAGACCACGACGCCACCGACCACGATGCCGGTGCCCGGACGGCAGAAGATCTTCACGAAGCCGTCGCGGATGCCCTGCATCTTGGCGCGCGGGTTGCGCAGCAGCGGGAGCTTCACGACGCGCGCGTCGATCTTGCCCCCGTCGACGTCGGCCTGGGTGTAACCGACGGTGGCGATCTCCGGGTCGGTGAAGACGTTGGAGGAGACGGTCTTGAGGTTGAGCGGGGTCACCGCGTCGCCGAGGAAGTGGTACATGGCGATGCGTCCCTGCATGGCGGCGACGGAGGCGAGGGCGAAGACGCCCGTCACGTCACCGGCCGCGTACACGCCGGGGGCGGTGGTGCGGGAGACCTTGTCGGTCCAGATGTGGCCGGAGTCGCGCAGCTTGACGCCCGCCTCCTCCAGGCCGAGTCCGGCGCTGTTGGGGATGGCGCCGACGGCCATGAGGCAGTGCGAGCCGGTGATCACGCGGCCGTCGGCGAGGGTGACCTCCACCTTGTCGCCGACGCGCTTGGCGGACTGGGCACGGGAGCGGGCCATGACGTTCATGCCGCGGCGGCGGAAGACGTCCTCCAGGACGGCGGCGGCGTCCGGGTCCTCGCCGGGCAGCACTCGGTCGCGGGAGGAGACCAGGGTGACCTTGGAGCCGAGGGCCTGGTAGGCGCCCGCGAACTCGGCGCCCGTGACACCGGAGCCGACCACGATGAGCTCCTCGGGGAGCTCGGTGAGGTCGTAGACCTGGGTCCAGTTGAGGATGCGCTCGCCGTCGGGCTGGGCGTCGGGCAGCTCGCGCGGGTGCCCGCCGGTGGCGATGAGCACGGCATCGGCGGTGAGGGTCTCCTCGCTGCCGTCGGCGGCGGTGACGACGACCTTCCGGGAGCCGTCGAGGGCCTGCATGCCCTCCAGGCGGCCACGGCCGCGCATGACCCGGGCGCCGGCCCGGGTGACGGACGCGGTGATGTCGTGGGACTGGGCGAGCGCGAGGCGCTTCACACGGCGGTTCACCTTGCCGAGGTCGACGCCGACCACCCGGGCGGCCTGCTCCAGCGGCGGGGTGTCGTCGGCGACGATGATGCCGAGTTCCTCGTACGACGAGTCGAAGGTGGTCATCACCTCGGCCGTAGCGATAAGGGTCTTCGACGGTACGCAGTCGGTCAGCACCGACGCTCCGCCCAGACCGTCGCAGTCGACGACGGTCACCTCCGCGCCGAGCTGCGCTGCCACCAGCGCCGCTTCGTATCCGCCGGGTCCACCACCGATGATCACGATCCGAGTCACGTACTCCATTGTCCCGCACGCTTCAACGTGCTACTGCCCGGGGGCGTGAAGTGGTGGGCGTTCTGTTACTTCTGGGGTGCGGGAGATTGAAGTTTCCACTGCCGTACCCTCGATCCATGTCGCTCTACGCCGCGTACGCCGGCAATCTCGACGCGCGGCTGATGACCCGCCGCGCCCCGCACTCACCGCTGCGCGCCACGGGCTGGCTGAACGGGTGGCGGCTGACCTTCGGGGGCGAGCAGCTGGGCTGGGAGGGCGCGCTCGCGACGATCGTCGAGGAGCCGGAGTCCCAGGTCTTCGTCGGGCTGTACGACATCGCCCCCATGGACGAGGAGTCCCTGGACCGGTGGGAGGGCGTGGGCCTCGGCATCTACCGGCGCGTCCGGGTGCGCGTGCACACGCTGGACGGGGAGGAGCCGGCGTGGACGTACGTGCTCAACGGATACGAGGGCGGCCTGCCGTCGGCCCGCTATCTGGGTGAGATCGCCGACGCGGCGGAGTCGGCCGGGGCGCCGTACGACTATGTGATGGAGCTGCGCAAGCGCCCCTGTTAGTCCTCCGGACGGGCCTCCGGTCAGGCCTCCGGCACCTCTTGGGGCACTTTTGTCCCAAGCTTTGTCGGAAACGACAAGACAACGATCGCCATCCCGTGAGCTCTGGCATCTACGCGCGTAGGCCCAGACCGGCTACCCTCATCCGCGTGAACGCATCTCTTCTTCCGGACGACATCCAGGGCGACCCCCATGCCGCCGCCGACGCGGCCGCCGCGCGCCTGCGCGAGCTCACGGGCGCCGAGACCCACGACGTCGCCCTCGTGATGGGCTCCGGCTGGGCTCCCGCCGTCGACGCCCTGGGCGCTCCCGACGCCGAGTTCCAGGTCACCGAGCTGCCCGGCTTCCCGCCGCCGGCGGTGGAGGGGCACGGGGGCAAGGTCCGCTCGTACTCCATCGGTGACAAGCGCGCGCTGGTCTTCCTCGGCCGCACGCACTACTACGAGGGCCGGGGCGTGGCCGCAGTGGCGCACGGTGTGCGCACGGCCGTGGCCGCCGGCTGCAAGACGGTGGTGCTGACCAACGGGTGCGGCGGTCTGCGCGAGGGCATGCGGCCCGGTCAGCCCGTGCTGATCAGCGACCACATCAACCTGACGGCGACCTCGCCGATCGTCGGGGCGAACTTCGTCGACCTGACGGACCTGTACTCGCCGCGGCTGCGCGCCCTGTGCAAGGAGATCGACCCCACCCTCGAGGAGGGCGTCTACGCGCAGTTCCCCGGCCCGCACTACGAGACGCCGGCCGAGATCCGCATGGCCCGGGTGATCGGCGCGGACCTGGTCGGCATGTCCACGGTGCTGGAAGCCATCGCCGCGCGGGAGGCCGGGGCCGAGGTCCTGGGCATCTCCCTGGTCACCAACCTCGCGGCCGGGATGACCGGCGAGCCGCTGAACCACGAAGAGGTCCTGCAGGCCGGACGGGACTCGGCGGCCCGGATGGGCGCGCTGCTGGGCCAGGTGCTGGGCCGGCTGTAGGGAACCCGCCAGGGGGCCACGCCCCCTGGACCCCCGCTCCGCGGACGCCCACCGGATTTCACGAACAGGAGAGGTTGACCCCACGTGCACGACGATCTCCTCGCCCGGGCCAAGGCGTGGCTGGCCGAGGACCCCGACGCGGAGACCCGTGACGAACTCGCCGGGCTGATCGACGCCGGGGACGTCACCGAGCTCGCCGCGCGCTTCGGCGGCACCCTCCAGTTCGGTACGGCCGGGCTGCGCGGCGAACTCGGCGCCGGCCCCATGCGTATGAACCGCTCGGTCGTCATCCGCGCCGCCGCCGGTCTCGCCGCGTACCTGAAGAAGCAGGGCGAGGGCGACGGGCTCGTCGTCATCGGCTACGACGCCCGGCACAAGTCCGCCGACTTCGCCCGCGACACCGCCGCGGTGATGACGGGCGCCGGACTGCGCGCGGCCGTACTCCCCCGGCCCCTGCCCACCCCCGTACTCGCCTACGCCATAAGGCACCTGGGCGCGGTCGCGGGCGTGGAGGTCACCGCCAGCCACAACCCGCCCCGCGACAACGGCTACAAGGTCTACCTCGGCGACGGGTCGCAGATCGTGCCGCCCGCCGACGCCGGGATCGCCGCCGAGATCGACGCGATCTCCTCGCTCCACGACGTACCGCGCCCGGACGGGGGCTGGGAGACCCTCGGCGACGCCGTCCTGAACGCCTATCTCGCCCGCACCGATGCCGTACTGGCCGACGGCTCCCCGCGCACCGCCCGCACCGTCTACACGGCGATGCACGGCGTCGGCAAGGACGTGCTCCTCGCCGCGTTCGCCCGCGCCGGCTTCCCGGAGCCCGTCCTCGTGGCCGAGCAGGCCGAGCCGGACCCGGACTTCCCGACCGTCTCCTTCCCCAACCCGGAGGAGCCCGGGGCGATGGACCTCGCCTTCGCCAGGGCCCGCGAGACCGACCCCGACCTCGTCGTCGCCAACGACCCCGACGCCGACCGCTGCGCCGTCGCCGTCAAGGACGCGGGCCGGTGGCGCATGCTCCGGGGCGACGAGGTCGGTTCGCTGCTCGCCGCCCATCTCGTCCGGCGGGGCGCCACCGGCACCTTCGCCGAGTCCATCGTGTCCTCCTCCCTCCTCGGGCGGATCGCCGGCAAGGCGGGGCTGCCGTACGAGGAGACCCTCACCGGGTTCAAGTGGATCGCCCGGGTGGAGGGACTGCGCTACGGCTACGAGGAGGCCCTCGGCTACTGCGTCGACCCCGACGGCGTCCGCGACAAGGACGGCATCACCGCGGCGCTCCTGGTCACCGAGCTGGCCTCCGAGCTGAAGGAGGAGGGCCGTACGCTCCTCGACCTGCTCGACGACCTGGCCGTGGAGCACGGGCTGCACGCCACCGACCAGCTCTCGGTCCGTGTGCAGGACCTGTCGGTCATCGCCGACGCGATGCGCCGGCTCCGTGAGCAGCCGCCCACCGAACTCGCCGGCCTGGCCGTCACCAACGCCGAGGACCTCACCAAGGGCACGGCCGAGCTGCCGCCCACCGACGGACTGCGCTACACCCTCGACGGTGCCCGCGTCATCGTCCGGCCCAGCGGCACCGAACCGAAGCTGAAGTGCTACCTGGAGGTCGTCGTTCCGGTCGCCGCGCACGCGGACCTGCCGGCCGCCCGGGCCCGCGCGGCCGAGCTGCTCGGCGCCATCAAGCGGGACCTGTCCGCGGCCGCCGGAATCTGAGCCACGGTCCACTCGCGCCCGCTCATACCATGGGGTGTCCCTGCCACCAGGGGCACCCCATCGAGTGATTTAGCGGCGACAGCCGACCACGCGCCGCACCCCACCGCGCCTCCCCGGGGAACGGTGAACCGGTACCGCCCGCCGAGTACTGGAGCCGCCGCCGTGTCCCCGACCGCACCCGACACCGCCCCCAGCGGGCACATCCCGGGCACCCGGCGTCCCCTCGCCCCGGCCGCCACCGGGCCGCGTGTGCTTCCCGGTCTGCGCCTCGCGGCTCCCGCTCTCGGCGCCTACCTCGCCGTACGCCTCACCGGACTGCTCTTCCTCGCCCTGTGGGCGCACCGGCGGCACCACGGCATCTGGCCCATGCTCGCGACGCAGTGGGACGCGAACTGGTACCTCGGGGTGGCCGATCACGGGTACGCGCGGGAACTGGGCACCGCCTACGACTCGAACAACCTCGCCTTCTTCCCGCTCTACCCGCTGCTGGTGAAGGGCGTCGCCGTCCTCACACCCGGCAGCCGGGCCAGTACCGGGCTGGGCATCGCCGTCGTCGCCTCGCTCGTCGCGGCCTGGGGGGTGTTCGCGGTGGGTGAGCGGCTGCACGGGCGGCGGACCGGGATCCTGCTCACCACGCTGTGGGCCGCGCTTCCGGTCGGGCTGGTGCAGTGGATGGGGTATACCGAGTCGCTGTTCACGGCGTTCACGGCCTGGACGCTGTACGCGGTGCTCGGCCGGCGCTGGGTGTGGGCGGGTGCGGGAGCCGCCCTGGCCGGGCTGACGCGGCCGACCGGCATCGCGGTGGCGGCCGCGGTCGTGGTCGCCGCCCTGCTCTCGCTCCGCCGCGGTTTCTCGTGGCGGGCCCTCTCCGGCGCCCTCCTGGCCCCGCTCGGCTGGTGCGCGTACGTCGGCTGGGTGGGCCTGCGGCTGGGCCGCTGGGACGGCTACTTCGCCGTACAGCGGTTGTGGCACAACGAGCTGGACGGCGGCCGGGAGACCCTGCGCCGGCTGCGGGAGCTGCTGGGGCAGGACTCCACACCGGAGCTGTTCCTGATCATGGTGACGGTCACGCTGCTCGCCTCGGCCGTGCTGTTCGCCCTGTCGGTGTGGGACCGGCAGCCGCTGCCGCTGCTGGTGTTCACGGGCGTCGTGCTGGCGATCGTGCTGGCCAGCGGAGGCGTCTACTTCCCGCGCGCCCGCTTTCTGCTCCCCGCGTTCCCGCTGCTCCTGCCGCTCGCCCTGCACCTGTCCCGGGCCTCCCGCCGCCGGCGCCTGCTCGTGCTGACGGCCGCGGTGGCGGGCTCGGCGTACTGGGGCGCGTACATGCTGCTGGTGTGGCCGAGCGCACCCTGAGCCCGGCTCAGGGCAGCGGGACCGTCACGGCGGTCGAGGCGGCGGCGAGAACCACCCCCGGCAGGCGGCAGAGGGGGCGCCGACCGACGGGTGCCGGTCGGCACACCCCCACCCGGCCAGGACGGAAGGCAGCGAAAACCGGCCGGCGCACCCGCTCGGCGACCAGCCACCACCACGGCCATCACGACCCCGGCCAGGACAGCAGACACCGGGCCCGCTGCGGCACCGGCCCGGCGGGAGCGCCTCGGGGCGGCGCCTTGCCCGCACCCCGTCCCGAGAAGGCTTCCGTCCGGTATGTCCGAGGCGGGCAGCGGCGACCGCGTGTACGACCGCGACTCAGGACTCGTCACTCATGGCCCTGCGCCCTCTTTCAGGAAGCCGCGATCCTGCTGGGCGGACAGCCCGCCAACAGTCCGCTATCCCATCGCGAGCAGAATCGCCAGCAGCACCGCACCGGCCACCGCGGGCGCCATGATCTCGTACGCCCAGCGGACGGTGACCTCGCCCTGAGCCGTCTTCTCCTGCTCGCGGCGCTCCAGGATCTCGCGCAGATCGGCCATGATCTTGTCGGTCTCCGCGCGGGTCGGGCCGGTGGACCCGGCGGTGTTCCGCAGCCCGCCGAAGCCGAGGCCCGCCGCGGACCGCGAGCCGGGGTGGGCGGCCCGGCGGGCCTCCACCGCGGCCCGTTCCCGCTGGCGCGTCGCCTTCTTGCGGGCCCGGAGGGAGACGGGGATGGCCCAGAGCTGGTACTTGGTGCCGGACTTGGCGACGACCTCGTTGGAGTACCCGGAGCGCAGGGAGGCGATCTCGCCCCAGGGCAGCGTGATCACACGGAGCGGGTTGCGCACGCGCAGCCGGTCGTCGCCGGCGAACACGGCCGGGCGCAGGGTGAAGGCGACCACCAGCGGAACCAGCAGGATCAGGATGGCCAGCGTCAGCCACGGCGTGCGGTCGTGCCCCGTGGTCAGCGCGTCGAAGCCGAGCCACCCGACGATGGCGAGCAGCATCACACCGCCCGCGATGCCCATGGGCGAGCGGTAGATCCGGTCCTTGGCTGCGGGCACCGGAGGCTGTGGCGCGGGTGACTGGTGGTCCGGGGTCGTCATGCTCCCGATTCTGCCCGACGCCGCGGACGGTGCTCATACGTGGTCACCGGGCAGGCGATGAACAACCCGGGGGTGTACAGCCGCTACGCGCGTAGATATGCTCGGCTGGTGACCATGCCCAGTACTGCACCCTCCCCCGATCCCTCGGCTTCGCTCGAGCAGGGTGGTACCCCCAGCCACGCTCTCGCCGACGTCACCGCGTCCGACAGCACGCTGCGCCGCTTCCTCCACGGGCTGCCCGGCGTCGACGCGGTCGGCCTGGAGGGGCGCGCCTCCTCCCTCGGCACCCGTTCCATCAAGACCACCGCGAAGGCGTACGCCCTCGACCTCGCCATCTCGATGGTCGACCTGACGACGCTGGAAGGCGCGGACACCCCGGGCAAGGTCCGGGCGCTCGGCGCCAAGGCGGTCCACCCCGACCCGACGGACCGTACGGCCCCCGCGACGGCGGCCGTCTGCGTCTACCCGGACATGGTGGCCGTCGCCAAGGAGGCCGTCGCCGGCTCCGGCGTCAAGGTCGCCTCGGTCGCCACCGCCTTCCCGGCGGGCCGCGCCGCCCTCGACGTGAAGCTGGCCGACGTGCGCGACGCCGTCGCCGCGGGCGCCGACGAGATCGACATGGTCATCGATCGCGGGGCGTTCCTCGCGGGCCACTACATGAAGGTGTACGACGAGATCGCCGCAGTGAAGGCGACCTGCGGGTCCGCCCGCCTCAAGGTCATCTTCGAGACCGGCGAGCTGTCCACCTACGACAACATCCGCCGGGCGAGCTGGCTCGGCATGCTGGCCGGGGCGGACTTCATCAAGACCTCGACCGGCAAGGTCGCCGTCAACGCGACCCCCGCGAACACCCTCCTCATGCTGGAGGCCGTCCGCGACTTCCGCGCCCAGACCGGCGTCCAGGTCGGCGTGAAGCCCGCCGGCGGCATCCGCACCTCCAAGGACGCCATCAAGTTCCTGGTCCTGGTCAACGAGACCGCCGGCGAGGACTGGCTGGACAACCACTGGTTCCGCTTCGGCGCCTCCTCGCTCCTGAACGACCTGCTGATGCAGCGTCAGAAGCTGGCCACCGGCCGCTACTCCGGCCCCGACTACGTGACGGTGGACTGATCACCATGGCATCGGCATTCGAATACGCACCCGCCCCCGAGTCCCGCTCGGTCGTCGACATCGCGCCCTCGTACGGGCTCTTCATCGACGGCGAGTTCACCGAGGCCGCCGACGGCAAGGTCTTCAAGACGGTCAGCCCGTCCACCGAGGAGGTCCTCTCCGAGGTCGCCCAGGCCGGTGAGGCGGACGTCGACCGCGCGGTCAGGGCCGCCCGCAAGGCCTTCGAGAAGTGGTCCGCGCTGCCCGGCCCGGAACGCGCCAAGTACCTCTTCCGCATCGCCCGGATCATCCAGGAGCGCAGCCGCGAGCTCGCGGTCCTGGAGACCCTCGACAACGGCAAGCCCATCAAGGAGACCCGCGACGCCGACCTCCCGCTGGTCGCCGCGCACTTCTTCTACTACGCGGGCTGGGCCGACAAGCTGAACCACGCCGGGTTCGGCGCCGACCCGCGGCCGCTGGGCGTCGCCGGCCAGGTCATCCCCTGGAACTTCCCGTTGCTGATGCTGGCCTGGAAGATCGCCCCGGCCCTCGCGACCGGCAACACGGTGGTGCTCAAGCCCGCCGAGACCACGCCGCTGTCCGCGCTGTTCTTCGCGGACATCTGCCGCCAGGCGGGCCTGCCGAAGGGCGTCGTCAACATCCTTCCGGGGTACGGCGACGCGGGTGCCGCGGTCGTCGCGCACCCGGACGTGAACAAGGTCGCCTTCACCGGCTCCACGGCCGTCGGCAAGGCGATCGCCCGCACGGTGGCCGGCACCCGCAAGAAGCTCACCCTCGAACTGGGTGGCAAGGGCGCCAACATCGTCTTCGACGACGCCCCGATCGACCAGGCCGTCGAGGGCATCGTCAACGGCATCTTCTTCAACCAGGGCCAGGTCTGCTGCGCGGGCTCGCGGCTGCTGGTCCAGGAGTCGATCCAGGACGAGCTCCTCGACTCCCTGAAGCGCAGGCTCTCCACGCTCCGCCTCGGCGACCCGCTCGACAAGAACACGGACATCGGCGCGATCAACTCCGCCGAGCAGCTGGCCCGGATCACCGCGCTCACCGAGCAGGGCGAGGCGGAGGGCGCCGAGCGCTGGTCGCCCGCCTGCGAACTTCCCACGTCCGGGTACTGGTTCGCCCCGACGCTCTTCACGAACGTCACCCAGGCGCACACCATCGCCCGCGACGAGATCTTCGGCCCGGTGCTGTCGGTCCTCACCTTCCGCACCCCCGACGAGGCCGTAGCCAAGGCCAACAACACCCAGTACGGCCTGTCCGCCGGCATCTGGACGGAGAAGGGGTCCCGGATCCTGGCCGTCGCGAACAAGCTGCGCGCCGGCGTCGTCTGGTCCAACACGTTCAACAAGTTCGACCCGACCTCGCCGTTCGGCGGCTACAAGGAGTCGGGCTTCGGCCGCGAGGGCGGCCGCCACGGCCTGGAGGCGTACCTCGATGTCTGAGAAGTCCGAGAAGACCGAGCAGCGGCTCAGCGTCTTCAAGACCTACAAGCTGTACGTGGGCGGGAAGTTCCCGCGTTCCGAGAGCGGCCGGGTGTACGAGGTGACGGACTCCAAGGGCAACTGGCTGGCCAACGCTCCGCAGTCGTCCCGCAAGGACGCCCGTGACGCCGTCGTCGCCGCGCGCAAGGCGTTCGGCGCCTGGTCCGGCGCGACCGCGTACAACCGCGGCCAGATCCTCTACCGCGTCGCGGAGATGCTGGAGGGCCGGCGCGAGCAGTTCGCACGCGAGGTCGCCGAGGCCGAGGGGCTGTCGAAGTCGAAGGCGGCCGCCGTGGTCGACGCGGCGATCGACCGCTGGGTCTGGTACGCGGGCTGGACCGACAAGATCGCCCAGGTGGTCGGCGGCGGCAACCCGGTCGCGGGCCCGTACTTCAACCTCTCCACCCCCGAGCCGACGGGCGTGGTCACCGTGCTGGCGCCGCAGGAGTCGTCCTTCCTCGGCCTGGTCTCGGTGATCGCCCCGGTGATCGCCACCGGCAACACGGCGGTCGTGATCGCGAGCGAGAAGTCCCCGCTCCCGGCGCTGTCCCTGGGCGAGGTGCTGGCCACCTCCGACCTGCCGGGCGGTGTCGTCAACGTGCTGTCCGGCCGCACGGCGGAGATGGCGGCGCCTCTGGCCGCGCACCAGGACGTCAACGCGATCGATCTCTCGGGTGCCGACGAGGCGCTGGCGAAGGAGCTGGAGATCGCGGCGGCGGACAACCTGAAGCGCGTCCTTCGTCCACAGGCTGTGGATTACTCGGCCACTCCGGGCATCGACCGCATGACGGCCTTCCTGGAGACGAAGACGGTCTGGCACCCGACGGGGTCGCTGGGCGCGTCCGGCTCGTCGTACTGAGCCGGGAGCCGGGACCCCGACCCCGAGCCCCGGGGGGGGGGGGCGGGGGCGGGCGCGCGCGCGCGCGCGGGCTCTCGGCG
>NZ_JBHYKH010000104.1:0-8438 GCF_042741275.1 Streptomyces sp. NPDC058964 | reverse complement strand
GCGCCCCGCCCCCCCCCCCGCGCCCCCCGCCCCCCCCCCCGCGCCGCCCCCCCCCCCGCCTCTCCTCGTATGCGGGGGCGTGCGCCGTCAGACCTGGCCGCCGAGCACTCCCGTCACCTGGCCCAGCACCGGAATCGAGCCGATCGAGCGCGCCTGCGCCACCGGGCCGGTCAGGGCCTTGGAGGTCAGCGGCTTGAAGTCGGCGAGTTGGGTGCCGACGCCGTTGTCGAGCGGGTCGGCGCCGGTGCCCGCGAGGGGGTTGGGCTTGAGGCCGGCGACGGGGCCGACGACGTAGCCGAGCGTGCCGCTCAACGCCTTTGCGCCCGCGTTCGCGTCGACGTTTCCGAGCGAGGCCGGGTGGGACGGCGCGCCGACGAGCGGGCCGGCGGCCGCGGACGCCGTGGCCGCACCCGCGCCCAGGGCCGCTCCGGCGGTCGCGAGGGCGATCAGGGCGCGCCGCGCGGTCGGGTTGTGGGGGGACGCGTGTCGGGCCATTGCTGGTGCCACCTTCCGGCGCCTTCCGGCGCGCAGGGTAATCTGGTCGACACAAAGGGTAGTTGAGGTGCGACGCGCGCTCCAAAGCCGACCCGCGGGAGCCGTTCGCGGCCGGCGGCCGAGCGACGGGAGCCGAGCGGCGGCTACTGGTACGGGGTCCAGCGGCCCGGGCCGGACGCGTCGTACCAGTAGGACTTGGCGCCGCGCATGCCCGCCGTGCGGAACGGACGCCCGTGGTCGTCGATCCGCGCCGTCCCGCTGCGGTCGCCGCTGCTCCAGCTCAACTCCAGGTACCAGCCGATGTCGTGACTGTCCGTCCGCGCGTCGATGTTCAGCACCTCGGGATCGTCGGCCGACACCTTGTACGGGAAGTCGGTCGCGCGCGTCGTGATGTTGCCCTCGTGGCCCGGCACCGCGGTCGCCCGGGGGGCCTGCGCGTCCAGGTCGACGCCGAAGGAGGCCGGTGCCAGGTCGCCGCCGCATCCCGAACCCATGGTGTAGGCGTTCCCCGAGGGCGCCGGGCGGGTGCTCGTGACCCGTACGTACAGCGCGTGCAGCACGACCGGTCGGCTGTCGCTGCCCTGCACGGTCACCTGCAGCCGCAGATGCCCGCCCGGCACGGCGAGCGCGCCCACGGCGGCGGCACCGGCCACCGCCCACCGCCGCCCGCGCCCGCCCCGCGCCGGATCGCCGGCGATGTCCGGATCCGCCCTCACCGGACCGCTCGTCGCACCGCCGGAAACGACCGGATCCGTTTCCTCCGGAAGGCGGTCCGGCGTCTCCCCCGCCTCCTCCGCTCCCGGCGCCGCGGGCTCCTGACCGCCGGCCCCGACGGGCGCCGTCGGCCCGGCGGACGCCGGCGCCGACTCCCGGCGGCGCGCGGCGTCCGCCAGGATCCAGCACCGGTGCAGCTCGACGAGTTCGTCCCGGGTGGCCCCGCAGACCCGCGCGAACCGCTCCAGGGGCGCGTACTCGGTGGGCACCGCGGCACCGCTGCAGTAGCGGTGCAGGGTGGACGTACTGGTGTGGAGCCGTTTGCCCAGGAAGCCGTAGCTGCGCCCGGAACGCTCCTTCAACGCGCGCAGCAGCTCCGCCAGATCCCCCGCCTCGGGTGTCATCCCGTCCCTCTCCCCGTCCCGGAACCGCGTTCCAGGATCTGCCGTTTCCCCACGTCACAGCTGATGGAACATCCCAGTGTGCCCGACCGGCGGCGGGAGATGGCAGCCGGGACGGATCCCACCGCACAGTTCGTGTCACCGGCCGGTTCACCTGATCCGGCCACGACCGAACCACCCAACGGGAGAACACACATGTCCGCCAAGCGCATCCTGGGCCCCGCCGCCGCACTCGTCCTCGGCTCCCTGGCCCTCGTCGCCTGCGACCCCTCGGGCTCGTCCGCGAGCCCCGCGTCCGAGTCCACGGGCCGGCCCTCGGCCGCCTCCGGCACCGCGCACGCCCCGGCCGCCTCCAGCGCCTCGCAGGGGTCGGCCGGGGCCGCAACGACGACCCCCGCGGCACGGCGAAGCAGCGGCACGTCCGGCTCCGGCACGTCCGGCTCCGGCACCTCCGGCTCGGGCACCTCCGGCTCGGGCACCTCGGGTTCCGGCACCTCGGGTTCCGGCACCTCCGGCTCGGCGACCGGGTCCCACCGCGTCGGCTACTGCCGCGCGAACCAGCTGACCGTGACCGCCGCGCCCGTCTCCCGTCCCCTCAACCACCTGCTGATCACCGCCCGCAACACCAGCGGGGCCCGGTGCAACCTCGGCATCATCGGACTCGTCACCTTCGACGGGAAGATCAGCGCCCGCACCCCCGGCGGCATCGGCGGCGGCCCGAACGTCCTCGCCCCCGGGCAGTCCAACTACGAGGGCGTCTCCCTTGACCAGCAGGACGCCCCGGGCCGGGGTGCCGACGTCTCGTCCCTCACCGTGAAGCTGGAAGGCGGCGACACCGTGCGCATCCCGGTCACGGCCCACGTGCACGCCCCGTCCGTGACCGTGTGGGAGCCGACGGCGGCCGACGCGCTCGTGTCCTGACCCGCAACCTCACGCAAGGGCTCGCACCCCTCTCCTTCGGAAAGGTGCGAGCCCTTGCGCATGCTCAGGGTGACCGCGCGGGCACGAGGCGAATTGAGGTGTGACGCACGCTCCAAAGCCGACCCGGGGGTCGGCAGGAGGCGCACCATACGTCAAACTGGTGTTCCGTGAGCCTTCATCCCCCGTCACCCGCCCGTGTCGTGCTGCTGTGCGGCCCCTCGGGCTCGGGCAAGTCCCTCGTCGCCGCCCGTTCCGGGCTTCCCGTGCTGCGTCTCGACGACTTCTACAAGGAGGGCGACGACCCCACCCTGCCGTTGGTGGAGGGGAGTTCGGACATCGACTGGGACCATCCGCTGTCCTGGGACGCGGACGTCGCGGTCGAGGCCGTCGCCCGGCTGTGCGCCACGGGGACGACGACCGTTCCGGTCTACGACATCTCGCTGAGCGCGCGGACCGGCGAGGAGACGCTGCGCATCGACCGCATCCCGCTGTTCATCGCGGAGGGCATCTTCGCCGCCGACATCGTGGAGCGCTGCCGTGAGCTGGGCATCCTGGCGGACGCCATCTGTCTGAGCCGCGGGCCGGTCACCACCTTCCGGCGGCGCTTCCTGCGGGACCTGAAGGAGGGCCGCAAGTCTGTGCCGTTCCTGCTGCGCCGAGGCTGGCGCCTGATGCACGCCGAACGCTCGATCGTCGCCCGCCAGGTGTCGCTGGGCGCTCACCCCTGCGACCGCGACGAGGCACTGGGCAGGCTCGCGGCCGCGGCGGCGGGCCGGCAGGTGCGCACCCAGACTCCGGCGTAGGAGTCGCGGGCGCCGTACACGCGGAGAGCCGCACACACGGAAACGGGACTGGACGGACCCCCCGGCCCTCCAGTCCCGCTTTCCCGCGCTCCCCCGCGTCCCCCGTGGCGGAGCTCCCCCGTTCCCCCGTCGGTCCCCCCGGACCCCCGTGTTACCCCATTACCCCGTCGAGCCCGGCAGCGGGCCCCGGCCCTCAGGCGACCAGTTCACCGAAGGCGTTCTCCTCGTCACGGCCGAAGCTGAGGACCTCGTCCTCGCGCAGCCGGCGGAGCGACCGCCAGATGCTGGACTTCACCGTGCCGACACTGATGTCGAGGATCTCCGCGATCTCCGGGTCCGTGCGGCCCTCGTAGTAGCGCAGGACCAGCATGGTGCGCTGGAGTTCGGGCAGCCGGGCCAGCGCCTGCCACAGGACCGCGCGCAGTTCGGTGCCGCGCATCGCGTCCGTGTCGCCGGGCGTCTCCGGCAGTTCCTCGGTCGGGTACTCGTTGAGCTTGCGGCGCCGCCAGGCGCTGATGTGCAGGTTGGTCATGGTGCGGCGCAGGTATCCGCCGACCGCGGCCTTGTCACTGATCCGGTCCCACGCCTTGTACGTCGAGAACAACGCGCTCTGCAGCAGGTCCTCGGCCTCGAAGCGGTCGCCGGTCAGGTGGTAGGCGGTCGCGTACAGGGAGGCGCGGCGCTCCTGGACGTAGGCGGTGAACTCCGCCTCCGTCAGCGAGCGGCGCTCCCCCGTGTCCTCCCTGTACGCGGTTCCCCCGTGGGCCCCCGTGACCCCCGTCGTGCTTCCCCCCGTGTGCGTGTCAACCACCGACATGTACGTCGGGTGCTGACGCCCGGTACCGCGAGCGCACCCCCGCCCGCTCACGGCACCGGACTTCTCGGAACCCCGGTTCACGTCGTGCAGACGCGTGACCACTGCGCTGGTGCTCATACCGTGCAGCGTGTTCATCTCGCGCCCCCCGTCGTGGACTTCCGGTGTTCTGCTTGCTTCCTTGCCTGTGCCGAAAAGCTTGCCCGGGGACCTTCATGGCCTTGTCCGCCGACTGTCACAGACCTGTCACAGGGGTCGGCCACAGTGGAATCACGGAATGTGCACAGGTGGTGGCGGTAGCGCGATTCCCGGCGATCAGGGTGCCCACAGGTCGTCCGAGAGCCCCTCCATGGGCCAGAATGAGCCCCGTGCCTTCCCTGTTGCTGATCGAGGACGACGACGCCATCCGTACGGCCCTGGAGCTGTCTCTTACGCGCCAGGGACACCGGGTTGCCACTGCTGCCACCGGCGAGGACGGCCTGAAGCTGCTGCGTGAGCAGCGGCCGGACCTGATCGTGCTGGACGTGATGCTGCCCGGCATCGACGGATTCGAGGTGTGCCGGCGCATCCGGCGCACGGACCAGCTGCCGATCATCCTGCTGACCGCGCGCAGCGATGACATCGACGTGGTGGTCGGGCTGGAGTCCGGTGCCGACGACTACGTGGTCAAGCCCGTGCAGGGCCGCGTGCTGGACGCCCGGATCCGGGCCGTGCTGCGGCGCGGCGAACGGGAGTCCAGCGACTCGGCGACCTTCGGCGGTCTCGTCATCGACCGTTCGGCGATGACCGTGACCAAGAACGGCGAGGACCTGCAGCTCACGCCGACCGAGCTGCGGCTGCTGCTCGAACTGAGCCGCCGGCCCGGCCAGGCGCTGTCCCGCCAGCAGCTGCTGCGGCTGGTCTGGGAGCACGACTACCTGGGCGACTCGCGGCTGGTGGACGCGTGCGTGCAGCGGCTGCGCGCCAAGGTCGAGGACGTGCCCTCGTCCCCGACGCTGATCCGTACCGTGCGTGGTGTCGGCTACCGCCTGGACACTCCTCAGTGACGGACGCGCAAGGGGGTATCCGCGGCTGGGCCGCGGGTCGCAAGGGAACCGTGTCACGGCTGCGCTTCACCAGTCTGCGGCTGCGTCTGGTCGTGGTCTTCGGGCTGGTGGCGCTCACGGCCGCCGTGTCGGCGTCGGGCATCGCCTACTGGCTCAACCGGGAGGCCGTGCTCACCCGCGCCCAGGACGCGGTGCTGCGCGACTTCGAGCAGGAGATGCAGAACCGCGCGGGCGCGCTGCCCGTGCACCCCACGCAGGACGAACTGCAGCGCACCGCGGGCCAGATGGCCAACAGCAGCCAGCGCTTCAGCGTGCTGCTGGTCGGCGAGGACGCGAACGGCAAGACGGTGTACGGCAACTCCGGCGGCCTGAACGGGTTCGCGCTGGAGGACGTGCCCAAGTCGCTGCGCGCCGCGGTGAACAAGCAGCAGGAGGTGTCCGACGGCAACAGGTCGCCGTACCACCTGTACTGGCAGCGGGTCGTCGACCACGGCACCCCGTACCTGGTGGCCGGCACGCGGGTGATCGGCGGCGGTCCGACCGGCTACATCATGAAGTCCCTGGAGCCGGAGGCCAAGGACCTCAACTCCCTGGCCTGGTCCCTCGGTATCGCCACCGGGCTCGCGCTGATCGGCTCGGCGCTGCTCGCGCAGGCCGCCGCGACCACCGTGCTCAAGCCGGTGCACCGGCTCGGTGTCGCCGCCCGGCGGCTCGGCGAGGGCAAGCTGGACACCCGGCTCAGGGTGTCGGGCACCGACGAACTCGCCGATCTGTCACGTACGTTCAACAAGGCGGCCGAGGCGCTTGAGAAGCGGGTCGCCGACATGGCCGCGCGGGACGACGCGACCCGGCGGTTCGTGGCCGACATGTCCCACGAGCTCCGTACGCCGCTCAACGCCATCACCGCCGTGACGGAGGTGCTGGAGGAGGAGCTGGACGCGGAGGCCGGGAGCATGGACCCGATGATCGAGCCCGCCGTACGCCTGGTGGTGAGCGAGACCCGGCGGCTGAACGACCTCGTCGAGAACCTGATGGAGGTCACCCGCTTCGACGCGGGCACCGCCCGGCTGGTCCTGGACGACGTGGACATCGCCGACCAGATCACCGCCTGCATCGACGCGCGCGCCTGGCTGGACGCGGTGGAGCTGGACGCCGAGCGCGGCATCCACGCCCGCCTCGACCCGCGCCGGCTGGACGTCATCCTCGCCAACCTGATCGGCAACGCGCTCAAGCACGGCGGGTCTCCGGTGCGGGTGTCGGTGCGGATCGCCGACGACCAGCTGGTCATCGCCGTGCGGGACCACGGGCCGGGTATCCCCGAGGACGTCCTGCCGCACGTCTTCGACCGCTTCTACAAGGCGAGCGCCTCGCGTCCGCGGTCCGAGGGAAGCGGCCTGGGCCTGTCCATCGCCCTGGAGAACGCCCACATCCACGGAGGCGAGATCACCGCCGCCAACTCGCCGGAGGGCGGGGCGGTGTTCACACTGCGGCTGCCGAGGGACGCCTCGCGGCTCGCCGAGGAGCACGACGCCAAGGGCGACAAGAACGGCAAGGCCGACGGTTCCGAGGAAGACGTGACATGAACCCACGACGCCTGCTGGCGCTCCCGCTCCTGGCCGCCCTGCTCACCGGGTGCGGCATCCGGGCCACCGAGGTGCCCACCGACTTCGGCGGGGCGCCCTCGCGGGTGCCGTGTTCGCTGACCGAGCCGAATCTGACCGCGCAGTCCTCGGGGGGCGTGCCCGTGCAGGTGTTCCTGCTGTGCGGTTCGTCGCTGGTGACCGTGGACCGGTCGGTGCGCGTGCCGGACGGCACACCGGACGCCAAGCGGAGGGTGATGGTGGCGCAGGGGCTGCTGGACCAGCTCGCCCAGTCGCCGTCCCCCAGTGAGAAGGACGCGGGATACACGACGTACGTCCACGGCGGAATGAGCGTGAGCGGGCCCCGGCCCAGGGATCCCGAGGACACGCTGCGGCTCAGCACGTCGCCCGACCAGCTCACCGCGTACGCCCTCGGGCAGATCGTGTGCACGCTCTCCGACTCGACGGCGGCCGAGGGTGACGGTTCGGTGATCCTGGGCGGGCCGGGGCACGAGCCGCTGCGGCGGTACGAGTGCACCGACGACGTCCGGGCCCGGCCGGGGACCACCGAGCCGCCCTCGAGCGAGGTCACGGCGGGCTGACGGGCCGTCGGAGGCACGTCGGAACCCGGGTGTGCGCGTGGCTCGTGTACACGTGCGTGGCGGATCCGGAACCGATCGTGCACGCGGGCGCGTCTTGTGGGACGTGCAGCGTCAAGGCTCCATCGGCGGCAGCGCCGCGATCCGCATCCGTGTGACAGGAGGTCTCCTCCTCGTCGCACATCTCGCGCTCGTCGCCTGGCTCATGCTGCGGCCGCTGGACGTCCCCTGGGTGATGCCCGCCAACCTGCGCCCGCTCGCCGGCATCCGGGCCGATCTGGCCCTCGGCTGGCCGGAGGCGGCCCGGCGGATCGGCGAGGGGCTCGGGCTGCTCGCGCCGCTGGGCGTGCTGCTGCCCATGGCCCACGGCAGGCTCGCCGTCTCCCGGCTCGCCTCCCTGCTGCGCACTGCGGCCGCGGGTGCCCTGATCTCGCTGGGCATCGCCCTGCTGCAGACCGGTGTGCCGGGCCGGGTCGTGGACGTCGACTCGCTGCTGCTGAACACCGCGGGCGTGGCCCTCGCCCACCTCGCCGTCGTCCCGGCGGGCCGCTCCTGGCTCCGCCGCAGGGGCGAGCGGGTGTACGGCACGGCAGCCCTCCAGGAGGAGGCGCCTCAGGGTCGCACCCCGACGATTCCCAGGGTCGGCATCGCACCGTAGAGCGACGCTTCGTCCGCTTCGTCTCCGTAGCGTTGTCCTCATACGGGGCAGCCATTCGGGAGGCCCCGGAAGACGCTCGTGAAGGAGCCGACATGACCGCCCTCGCCCGCCCCACCAACGGCCGCATGATCGGCGGAGTGTGCGCCGCGCTGGCACGGCGCTTCGGCACCTCCGCGACGACGATGCGGGTGCTCTTCCTGGTGTCCTGCCTGCTGCCGGGCCCGCAGTTCCTGCTCTACATAGCGCTGTGGATCCTGTTCCCGTCGGAGGACAAGGCACGCACGGCCTGGTGACCTCCCCGCCCGCGAAGCGCGCGGGGGGGCGCGCCCGCGGGGGGGGGGGGGCCCCCCCCCCGCGGGGGGGGGGGGGGGGGAGCGCCCGGGGGGGGCGGGGCCCCGCCGCCCCCC
>NZ_JBHYKH010000103.1:15037-21522 GCF_042741275.1 Streptomyces sp. NPDC058964 | reverse complement strand
GACACCCAGATGGCCGACCAGCTCGACACCGCCGTCGAACACCACGGCAAGGGCGACCTCGCCGCCCTCCTCGCCGGCGGCGACACCTGGACGGTCCGCTGACCGGTTCGGGCCTGTAACGTCTGCGACGACGGCACACGGCACGACGAGGGCAGGGCAGCGCGATGGTCGCTATCGGGGACACGCTCGACGTGGCCGCCGCCGAGCACTTCACGCGCCCTGTCCCCAAGTCGGCGCAGGCACAGATGCGTTTCCTGGTACGGCAGTTGAAGGGCACCCGGCAGGTGGCCGAACTGCTGGGCATCTCGCAGCGCACGGTGGAGCGTTACGTCAAGGGGCAGTTGAAGCGTCCCCGGCATGATCTCGCCGAGCGGCTCATGGCCGAGACCCGCAGGCGCTGGCAGCCGCGCGTACGGGAGCGGGCCCGGCGGCAGGCCGCCACCACCGGCGGGATCTTCGTGTCGACGCGCGCCCGCTTCGGCTTCACCGCGGCCCCCGGCACCAGCGACGACCCCCGGGTCCGTTACGTCAACCAGGCCCTGCCGCCCGAGTACGCCTCCCGGCTCTTCGCCGCCCAGGACGCCGGTGCCACCGAGCGGCAGCTGCGGGACATCCTGGCCGAGGGTCTGGGTGAGATGTACTTCCGTGACCGGGGCCGCCGTGCGGAGGGTCTGTCGGTGGAGTTCACCGACATCCAGGAGCTCGAGCTGGGTTTCTAGCACCGCGTCGGGCCGGGCCTGCGGCGCCGCGTGGGACGGAAGGTCCAGGCGGAGTCCAGAGCGTCGCTAGGCGGGGTTGCCACGATCCACGGCAGTCCGTCGCACTGCCGCGGCGGGACCCCACTGCCTGCTGGAGGCTGACATGGGCATTCGTGACACGAAGAACGCCATCGAGGGCAACTCCGAGAACCCGGAGGAGCTGGCGCAGACCCAGATCGCCGGCGAGGAGGAGGACGCCTTCGACTCCCCGAAGACGATCATGAACCAGATCTCCAACGCCTGACAGGCAAGACGGCTCCGCCGGCCGGAGAGGAACAGCACGCCCTCCGGCCGGCGCCCGGACGCGGAAGCCAACGGAGCCCTGGGGGTCGGGTTGTCCACATCACTCGTAGAGACGCTGCGCGGCGAGGGCATCTTCGCCGACGCATGGAACAAGGAATTCCGGATCCTCCGCGGTGCGGTCGATCCCGCCGGCTGCATCTCCTCCGCCTTCGTCGAGGACAGGCTGGAGGCCAGCCTGCTGCGCTGGCCGTACTTCTCCGTGCTGCGGCACGGGGCCGTGCCGCACGAGCGCACCTACACCACGTCCCGCGACGTGATCGGACACGAGCGGCCCGGCTTCGCCGACCGCGCCGCCATCCACCGGCTCATGTCGGCCGGCGGCACCCTCAAGCTGAACCAGCTGTCCGACTGGCACCGGCCCACCCGTGCCCTCGTCGAGGAGTTCGAGACGGCGGCCCCGGTCGCGGTCGCCTCGTACGTCTTCTGGACCCCGCCGGAGAGCCGCGGAATGCTGCCGCACCGCGACGCCTCGCACGTCGTGGCCGTCCAGCTCGAAGGGCGCAAGGAGTGGCAGCTGTACGCGCAGGAGGGCCAGGTGCGCAGCGACGCGGGCCTGGACGTGGACGCGCAGGAGCCCACCCACACGTTCGTGCTCGAACCCGGTGACGTGCTGTATCTGCCGCACGGCTGGCCCCACGACGCGATCGCCCGCGACGGCGCCTCCTTCCACCTGACCTTCACCCTGACCGAGCCGGCCCCGGACGATCTGCTCGAGGCGCTCGCCACCCATCTCCTGGCGAACGACTGGGAGCTGGCCCACCGCTTCCACGCCACCACGCTGGAGGAGCGGACCGAGAACGTGCGCTCGGCGCTGCTCGGCTCCGCCCGCTCACTCGACGACGACACCTGGGCGGGCGCCGCCCTCACGGCCATGCGGGAGGTGACCGGATGACCGTCACGCTCGAGGACCTGGTCGGCGACACCGAGACCTTCTTCCGGGACCACTGGGCCAACCAGCCCGCGGTGTTCCGGTCCCGGGCCGACCTCACCGGGCTCATCACCGAGGAGGAGATGTGGGAGGAGGTGGACTGCGGCCTGCTGATCCGCCCGTACTTCACCTCCTTCGACGAGGGGGTGCGCACCGCCATCTCGGAGATGACGAAGCCGCGCACGGTCGTGGGCCACAGCGTTCCCGGCTACATCAACCCCGAGCAGATCAAACGGGACTTCGCGGCCGGCGGCACCTTCAAGTTCAGCCAGCCCGAGCACTGGCACCCGAGGCTGCGGGCGCTGGTCCGGTCCCTGGAGCCGGAGTTCCGCGCCGAGCTGGAGTCCTTCGTCTTCCTCTCCCCGCCCGGCAAGACCGCGATCGCGGCCCACATGGACGGAGCCCACGTACTCGTTCTGCAGGTCGCCGGGGTCAAGGACTGGGTGGTGGGCCGGCTCGACGAGACGACGACCAGTGACTCCGACCGTTACGCCGGCGGTGTGATCCCCTACGATCGCCGTATGGAGGTCACCCTGAGGCCCGGCGACGTGCTCTACATGCCGCACGGCACCCCGCACTGCGCCACGGCGCGGATCGGCAACTCCATTCACATCGCGGTCACCATCGAAGAGCCCAGCACCAAGGACCTGGCCAACGTGTTCCTCGCCGAAGTGCTCGCCCACCCCGAGTACGAGGCGCTCACCGAGGAGCACCACGAGCTGTCCCTGGCCGAACGGCTGACCCGGCTGCGCACCCTGGTGGCCGGCACCCTGGAGGCGGCGGACGCGGACCAGGTGCTCAAGCAGGCCGTACGACTGAAGGCCGAGCACCGCGGATGAGAGTGGCGCTGCGCCCGGTGACGGCCGCCGACCTGGACCGGTTCGACGCGGAGTTCGCCGGACCGGACGGGCCGGGTCCCTACCAGTGGTTCGGCCACACGCCGACCGTACGGCTGCGGCGGCTGCTCGACGAGCGGGGACTGCTCGGCGGCGACGAGAACATGCTGTCCGTCACCGTCGACGACGTCCTCGCAGGGCGCGTCGAGTGGTTCCGCAGGGCATGGGGCCGGGCGGACACCTCGTCCTGCTGGGAGATCGCCATCGGCCTGTTCGCCGCCCATCGCGGCCAGGGCGTCGGCACCCGGGCGCAGCGCCTCCTCGTGGAGTACCTCTTCGAGCACACCCGCGTCGAACGCGTCCAGGTGTGCACCGACGCCGACAACATCGCCGAGCAGCGCGCGGTGGAGAAGGCCGGTTTCGAGCTGGAGGGCCGCATCCGCCGCGCCCAGTGGCGCGCGGGAGCCTGGCACGACCAGCTCATCTACTCGGTCCTGCGCGCCCCCTGAGACGCGCGACCTCGCCGAGGTCCCGCCCGAGTCCCGCCGACGTCTCTCCGAGCGGAGACACATCATGCGATCGCCCCTGCGTTCCCCCTTGGGTTCCCTGAACGTCCCCGCGCGGCGGCTGGCCGTTCTGCACGGTGTGGACGGGATCGGAGTCGGCCTGTACGTGGCCGGGTCCGCCGTCTACCTCACCCGGGTCACCGGCCTGACCGCGGCCCAGATCGGCCTCGCGCTCTCCGCGGCGGGGCTGACCGGTCTGCTGGCGTCGGTGGTCTTCGGCATCGTCGCCGACCGGGTCGGCGCCCGTCCCCTGCTCAGCCGTCTGCTGCTGCTCCTCGGCGTCGCCTACCTCCTCCTGCCCCTGGTCCACGCGGCCTGGGAGTTCGTCGTCCTGTCCGTGGGCATCGGCGCCCTGCAGTTCGGCACCGGCCCGTCCTTCATGTCCCTGATCGCCGAACTGGTACCGGAGAAGGAGCGGGTGACGGCCCGCGCCGCGATCAGGTCGGTCGGCAACGCGAGCATGGGCCTGGGTACGCTGGCGGCCGCCGCGGTCATCGCCGTGGGCACGGACGGCGCCCTCCAGTTGGTCCCGCTCACCAACGGCGTCACCTTCGTCGTGGCCGCCGTGATGGTGCACCGCCTGCCCGCCGTCGCCGCGCACCCGGCCCCGCCCGCCGCGGGCCGCTTCACCGCGCTGCGCGACCTGCCCTTCCTGCGGGTGGTCGGGGTGAACGCCGTACTGGCCCTGCACGACTCGGTGCTCGCGGTCGGCATCCCCCTCTGGATCGTCGTGGGCACGGGTCTGCCCACGACCCTGACCCCCGTTCTGATCGGCCTCAACACCCTGCTCTGCGTGCTGCTCCAGGTGCGTGCGGCCAAGGGGACGGACGATCTCCCCGGCGCCGCCCGCGTCGCCCGCCGCGCGGGCCTGGCCGGGGCGCTGGCCTGCCTGCTCCTCGTGCCCAGTGGCGACCTCGACCCCTGGGCCGCCGGAACCCTGGTGACCGCGGCCTTCCTGGTGATGACGGCCGCCGAACTGTGGCACGCGGGCGCGTCCTACGGCCTCGCCTTCACCCTGGCGCCCGACGAGCGCCGCGGCGAGTACCTCGGCGCCTTCCAACTGCACCACGGGGTGCAGTCGATCGTGGGCCCCGCGATCCTCACGTCCTTCATCGGCAGCGGTTCGGGCATCGGCTGGACGGCGGTGGCGGCCCTGTTCGCAACAGCGGCCCTCCTGGCACCCCCGGTGGCCCGCGGGGCGGTACCCCACCCATCGCTTCCCGAGGCCGCCGAGGCCGAACCAGCTCCCCACCTGCCTCCCGCAGCCGCCGACGGCGAGTCAGCCCCACAGGGGCCACCCGCACCCGCCGACGCGTCCCGCACGGGTGGTGCGGGTGGAAACCCAGACCCGGCCGGAGGCCGGGTGCCCACCCACTGACCCGCACGGCACGGCACGGCATGCCACGGCACGGCACAGCACGGCAGCCACGGCATGGCACGGCACCGCACCGCACCGAAGCGCACCGCACCGCACCCCGCACCGGGAGGCCTCATGCTGCACCCCGCCGCCGGCCCACAGACCCCCGGCCCCTACAGCCGAGCCGATCTGGCAGCGGGCCTCCGTGCCCTGGCAATCGCCGAAGGCGACACCGTGCTGGTGCACATCTCGATCAGCGCACTCGGCTGGACGGCGGGCGGCGGAGTGACCCTCGTACGGGCGCTGCGCGACGCGGTGGGCCCGGACGGCACCCTGGTCGTGCCCACCTTCACCACCTATCTGACCGACCCCGCCACCTGGGTCCAGCGCCCGGTGCCCCGCACCTGGTGGCCCCAAGTGCGCGCTTCACTCCCGGAGTTCGACCCGGCGGTGCACCCCGCCCAGCCCCGCCTCGGCCGCTTCCCCGAGGTCGTACGGTCCCTGCCCGGTTCCCGTCGTTCCGGCCACCCCCTCTACTCCTTCGCCGCCCAGGGACCGGCCGCGAGGGAGATCCTGGGCACCCACCCGCTCCCGTACGGCCTGGGCGCGAACAGCCCCCTGGCCGGACTCTGCCGCGCCCGTGCCAAGGTCCTGCTGCTCGGCGTCGGCTGGGACAAGGCGACGATTCTCCACCTGGCAGAGCACCTCACGCCGTACCCCGGCCGCCGCAGCCACCGCATGGCCGTACCCCGTGAGACGGCGGGCGGAGCCGTCCGCTGGGAGCCCAGCGACCAACTGGTCATGTACGAGGGCGACTACGGGCACATCGGTGCCGCGGCGACCCGCGCGGGCCTGGTCACCGAGGGCCCGGTCGGCGCGGCTCGCGCCCTGGTGTGCCCGGCCCCCGAACTCGTGGACCTGGGCTGCGCCTGGCTGCCCCGCCACCGCGATCTGAGCGGCTGGCGCGTGGCCCCGAACATGACCGGAGTGGCGGCAGCGCCGGCCGCGGCCCTGTGAGCGGGGGCTTCCGATCAACTGACTGCGCAACGCAGTAAACGTGCTGCTATTCTTCTGCGTGGCGCAGTCAATGTGCCACACAATAAAACGGACCCATTCTCACCCGGAGCCCCAGACCCATGCTCACCATCGCCGTCACCGGCGCCACCGGAGCCCAGGGCGGTGCCACCGCCCGCGCCCTGCTCACCGCCGGCCACCGCGTCCGCGCCCTCACCCGCGACCCCGCCTCCGCCGCCGCCGAGGCCCTGCGCGGCCTCGGTGCCGAGGTGCGTCACGCCGACTTCGACGACCGCGCGACCCTGGACGCGGCCCTCACCGGCGCGGACGCCCTGTTCGCGGTGACCACCCCCTTCGGCACCGACACCGCCACCGAGACCCGGCAGGGCACGGCCCTGGTCGACGCGGCGGCGGCCGCCCGCCTCGGTCACGTCGTGCTCACCTCGGCGGCCCATGCCGATCGCGGCACCGGCATACCGCACTACGAGAGCAAGTACCTGGTCGAACGGCACCTGCGTGCGTCGGGTGTGCCGTGGACGGTGCTGGCCCCGGCGGCGTTCATGGACAACTACACGGTGGGCTGGACCCTCGAGGGACTGCGCACGGGCACCTTCGCCTGGCCGATGCCCGCCGACCGCCCGCTCACGCTGATCCCCGCCGTGGACATCGGCGCGTTGGCGGCCCCGGGCCCCCACCCCCCCCACGCCAAGCGCGCGCCCCCCC
>NZ_JBHYKH010000103.1:12150-15027 GCF_042741275.1 Streptomyces sp. NPDC058964 | reverse complement strand
CCGGGCCCACCGCCGCGGGGCCGCGCCCCCACCCCCCCCCTAACAGCTTACCCCCCGCTGTGGCCTGGGGGGGTTCGGCCCCTCCCCCCCCCCCGCCCCCCCACGACTTCGCCGGCCACCGCATCGACATCGCCTCGGACGAACTGACCCCGGCCCGCATCGCTCACACCCTGGCAACGGCCGCCGGCTTCCCGGTCGTCCATCAGGAGGTGCCCCTGTCGCACGTCCGCACCCGCTCCGCGGACCTGGCGGCGATGTTCGAGTACTTCACCACCGCCGGACTCGACGTCGACGTGCCCGCCCTCCGCCGCGACCACCCCGAGGTGCGCTGGCACACCTTCGCCGAGTGGACCGCCGAACAGGACTGGACGGCCCTTCTGTTCCCGCTCCCGCGGCGTCCGTGAGGCGAGAGCGCGCCGAAGGTCAGCGGAACGCCCCGGCGTTGCGGACCGCCCATGCCCCGAAAGGAGTCGCAGCCCGCCCCAGCACCCGCCCGACGTCCCCGCTGACCCGCCGTTCCTCGTCGGTGGGCTCCCCGAGGATGGCGAGCGTGCCCGCCACCACGGGCGCCGGCATGAACCGGGACATCTGGGCGTGCGCCTCCTCGCGGCTCTGCTCCACGAAGGCCACCGGCTCGCCGATCGCCTCCGCGACGGCCGCGGCCCGCTGCCGGGGAGTGGTCACCTCGGGTCCGGTGAGTACGTACGTCGCCCCGTCGTGCCCGTCCTGCCGCAGTACGGCGGCGGCGACCGCCGCGACGTCGTCCGGGTCGACGAAGGGCAGCCCCACCTCGGCGAACGGAGCGGCGGCCGTGCGGTGCAGCCGTATCGGCTCGGCCCAGGCGAGGGCGTTGGAGGCCATTCCGCCGGAGCGGAGCACCGTGAAATCCAGCCCCGAGCCGGCGACGGCGGCCTCGAACCCGGCGGCGTGCGCATACACCCCTGGCCGGGTGCCCACGCCCTGAGAGGACAGCAGTACCACCTTCCTGACCCCCGCAGCCGCCGCCCGCTGCAGGATCCCGCCCGGATCCTCCCCGGCCACGAGCAGGAACAGCGCATCGGCCCCTTCCAGCGCGGGTGTCAGACTCTCCGGCCGGCCCAGATCGGCGGCAACCGTCCGCACCCCCTGCGGCGCGGCGCCCTGCGGGATCCGCCGCGCCACGGCGGTGACGGCCTCACCGGACCCGACCAGCATCCGGACCAGAGCCCGCCCGACGTTCCCGGTGGCACCCGTAACAACGATCATGACCGCTCCAAGAGATGAGTGAGTTAGTTGACTAACTAAGACTTACGCTAGCGGTCTGCGGAGTCGCTGTCTATCCTCAGTCAGGTGACTGACTCAGAGACGGGCGTGAGTGCAGAGCCCGCACGGGGCCGGACCGGCAAACGCGAACGCCTGGTGGCCGCCGCAGTCGAGGTCTTCCACCAGCAGGGCGTGGAGAAGACCACCCTCGGTGACATCGCCCGGGTCGCCGAGGTCCCCCTCGGCAACGTCTACTACTACTTCAAGACGAAGGACCGGCTGGTCGAGGCCGCGGTGGACGCCCACTGTGCCCAACTGCACGAGCTCACGGCCCGATTGGACGAACTTCCCGATCCCGCCACCCGTCTCAGGACACTTGTCGCCGGCTGGGTCGAACAGCGCGACACCGCCGCCCGCTTCGGCTGCCCCTTCGGCACCCTGGCCACCGAACTCGACAAGCGCGACGACGGCCTGGACCTGGCCGCGGCCAAGGTCATGCGGGCCCTGATCGACTGGACCGAGGCGCAGTTCACCCAGCTCGGCCGCCCCGACGCGCACGACCTGGCGATCGAACTCGTCGCCGCGTACCAGGGCATGTCCGTCCTCACCAACACCCTGCGCGACCCGAACCTGATGGCCACCCAGGGCCGACGCCTCCAGAACTGGATCGACACCCTCGCCTGAGCGTCCCGGCGGCCGGGCTCGCCACGTGGCCTGCCCAGGACAACGGGCACGGCCAGGTGGCCTGTTACGGATTCGTCCTCGAGGCCGCCGCCCTGCCCCTGGCCCGCCGGCTGCCGCGCCTGCCGGTGCCCGCGACGGCCGTACCCCGGGGCGGAACGCGGGAAGCCGCACGTCCCCGCCTGAGGTCCCGGCGTCCGGGGATCAGCCGACGGTCCAGTCCCGCAGCTGCCGGGCGATCCGGGCGAGGCCGGCCGCTCCCGAGGCGGCGTCGCGCACCAGTGCCACGGCCGCCTTGGGCGGATGGTCGAGACGGAGGCCGTTGAGGAACAGCCAGGCCTCGGTGGCGTGCCAGGCGAAGGCCTCGTTGGAGGCGACGTCGAGGGGGTGGAACGGCTCCGCTCAGCTCACGCGGCGTGACCCCGCTCCTGCCCCGCGAGCTCCTGCCACGCCTGCCGTTCGGCGGCCCGGTGCTCAGGGGTGGGATCCGCAAGTTCGGCCGCGAAGGCCGCGCCGCTGCGGGCCATCGAGTGCCGGAAGCCGTCCAGGAACCGCTGCTCGACGGCCGTCGCCCGGGCATAGGCGGCGAAGAGGATGTACTCCTGCAGGCTGACCCCCTCCTGCTTCGCGGCGGCCACGATGGCGGCCCGCTGCTCGGGGTCGCGGAAGCGCAGGTTCATCGCCCTGGGGTCCGACATGGCACCCACGGCACCAGCGGTACCAAAGCCCGGAACCCCAGCGGCGGTCCGCTGGGGGTGCCCCCGGGGGCGTTGGGGGGGGGTGGGCGGGGTTGCGCCCGCCCGGGCCGCGGGAACCGGCCCCCCCCCGGGCCCCCGCCCCCGCCCGCGCTGGGGGGGCGGGGCCCTGCCGGGTTCTTGGAGTCGCGGACGGGGGTGGTGCCAGGGATGGTGTCGGCTACTTGGACGCATTCACCGCCGGTCCCGTTGCTGTATC
>NZ_JBHYKH010000103.1:0-12140 GCF_042741275.1 Streptomyces sp. NPDC058964 | reverse complement strand
GCACGGCCCGGTAAACGCCCCTGGGGCCCAACTGGGACCCCACGGCCCCCGCGTTCCCAACGCCCCAACCCCCCGCGGCGGGCGGAGGGGGTCCCCGACGGGAGCTTCGGCGTGGTTCAGGCGGTCTTCGCCCGGCGCGGCCGGCTGAACCGGCGCACCAGCGGAGCCTCGACCACGGAGTAGAGCACCCAGGACAGCACGACCGTGCCGACGGCCGCCCCGACCAGCATCGAGATGCCGGCCGCGGTGGAGTACATCTCCGTGCCCAGCTCCTTCCGGAGCCAGGACAGCACCGTGTAGTGCAGCAGGTAGAAGGCGAAGGAGATCTCGCCGAGCCACACCATCGCGCGGTTGCGGAACGGGGTGAAGCGGCCCTCGACGTCCGCGGTCGCCGCTGCCGCGATCACCAGCACGATCGGGATGATCATCGCGGCGCGCTGACCGTAGAGGTAGGGCACGTGGTAGGTGAGCCAGTACCCTCCGGCCAGCAGCAGGAACGACGGGATCATGCCGATGTTGCGCCAGCGCCCGTGCCTGACCGCGAGCGCCACCAGGATGCCGAGGGCGAAGTCGACCATCCGGACCGGGGGCAGCACATAGCTGAACCAGTACGCCGGGACCGAGAGGTTCTGGCCGCTGGGCACCAGCGGGGTCTTCGGGAACAGGGCGTACGCCACCGCCGGGGTGGCCCACACCGCGGCGATCGCCCCGGTGATCCAGTACTTCAGGTGGCGCGGGTCGACGCGCCGGAGGACCGCCAGCAGCAGCGGGAAGCCCAGATAGAAGATCGCCTCCACGGCCAGCGACCAACTCGGCGAGTCCACACTGAAGTTGGTGAAGTAGCTGGGCACCCAGACCTGGACCATGAACAGGTTGGAGACGGCCACGTGGGTCGAGGTGTAGGGGCTGGCGAACAGCACCATGGCGAGCACCCAGGCGACCACGTAGTTCGGGTAGATCTTGACGAACCTGCGCCGCCAGAACCCCGTCGTGGTGTCCGTGTCCCGCGCCGACCAGGTCAGCACGAACCCGCTGAGCACGAAGAAGAACGACACGCCGAGCCCGCCGGCCTGGTCGAACCAGCGGAAGAGACGGAACTCGGTGCGGTCGTCGGCCAGCAGCCGCAGCGGCGGTATCGGCAGGAAGGCGTGGTGGGCGAAGACGGCCAGCGCGGCGGGGAACCGCAGGCCGGTGAGGGACGGCAGCCGGGACACGCGGGCGCGCTGCGGCTCGGCGGCCGCACTGCTCGCACCGGCCGGACCGCTCTCTCCGGCCGGCGCCGAGCCGGTCAGTACTTGGTCAGTGGCCATGGGAAGTCCGTTCTCGGATGTGGACTGCGGCGATCTGGATCTGCACGTGGGTGCGGCGACGGGATCGGTCGGGCGAACGGTGCGACTCGGCGGGACGTGGTGAGCGGCGGCCTGTGGGGGAGAGGGCCGGCGGGGCGATCGCGAAAGCACCGGACGCGGCCGCTTGGCGCCGCGTCCAGCGTCCGCGGCCCCGTCCCGGGAGTTACAACGCCTTTTTGTACAGTCGAGCGCTCGCGGCTCGCTCAAGGGTTGTTGAAGGATTGACCTGGCGGCGGCCGCGCCGGACTCGACGCGAACGGGGCCGGCGAGCCGGGTCAGGACCGGCAGCGGGCCGCGGACTCCGTCGGAAGACGCCCCGGACCCCGACCGGTCCGGGGCGCTTCGATCGTCACTCGCCGGGCTGCCCGCTGCGCAGCGGCTGACGCGCACCGGGCCGCACACCCGCCCAGCGCGAGCGTCCGGCGGAGAGCATGGCCTCCCAGGACCGGTTCCGCTTGAAAGGCAGCTCGAACAGCTCGGCGAACAGCCACGCCCCCAGCACCGAGGCGGGCACCGCCAGCAGCAACGTGAACCAGAACGTCGGCAGACCGGGCGAGACGTACTCAGGTGCGATCTTGCGGATCACCGTCATGACGATCGGCAGATGCACGAGGTAGAGGCTGTAGGAGAAGTTGCCGAGGCTGCGCATGGGCCGCGTGGCCAGGAGCCGCATGAGGAAGGCGGGCCTGCCCGTGGCGACCGCGGTGATGAGCATCGTCATGGCGGGAGCGACGGCAAGGTCCACCCAGAAGAAGTGGCCGACCGTCCACACCGACCCCTTGGCGACGAGCAGAGCCAGAGCCGGCAGCGCGGCCGGCCCGGCCAGCCAGTGCCACGGCAGCCGCCGGATCCTCTCGGGCGCGGCGACGACTCCCGCTCCCACCAGGCCCGCGACGAACACGGGAGCGAGGTCCGGAGTCAGCCAGTTCAGGCCTTCCACCGGCGAGCCACCGGGCGCAGCCAGGCCGCGTGTGAGGACCAGGAGCGTCACACCCGCGAGCAGGACCACGGCTCCGAGCCGCCGCCGTATCAGCACGAGGACCGGGAACAGCAGGTAGAGCTCCGCCTCCACCGCGATCGACCAGAACGCACCGTTGGGCGTGGGAGCGGTGAACACGTCCTGGGCGACGAGGCCGTACACCAGTACCGTTTTCCCGGTCGGCGGCCCGAAGTGCGAGGCGGGCACCACGAACCGGGCGACCATCAGGCTCAGCGCGAGTGCCGCCCAGTAGGGCGGCAGTATGCGCCAGGCGCGCCGGCGCAGGAACCGGCCGACGCCGCCCGTCCGCCAGCCGTTGCGCGCCGCGGATATGGCCAGGGAGAAGCCGGACAGCACCAGGAAGAAGACGACGGCGAGCCGCCCGTACATCAGCCAGCCCAGCCAGGACGGACCCGAGTTCTCGGGAAACCCCGGGAAGGCCAGCAGCCAGCAGTGGAACAGGACCACGTACAGCGCGGCCAGGCCTCGAAGTCCGTCGAGGCCCTGTACCTGGCTGCGACTGTCCATGCCACCGGTCCCGTCCGCCGGCCGCGCCCAGGAGGGCCGTGCACGATCGCTGCCGACGAGCTGGTTCGAGTTTAATGAGATCGTTCGTCCCTTTCTCCCGGCGCCGTGGCAGGCGCCACCCGCGGTGACTGATACGTCGTGCGGGGCTGGGAGGTTCAATGGACGAACGCATGCCGCCCGCCCGCCCCCGCGCGGGGCGGGGGCTCGAGGCGCGCGGCGCGAGCGGTCCGCCGGATTCCCGTCACTCTCCGGGGCGCGGTACGTCCTTCCAGCGGGCCAGGTCCCTCAGCCAGGCCTCCGCCGTACTGTCGGACGGCGCACGCCAGTCGCCGCGGGGCGAAAGGGAACCACCGGCGAGCACCTTCGGGCCGTTCGGCATGGCGGAGCGCTTGAACTGCGCGAACGCGAAGAAGCGGCGGCAGAAGGCCTCCAGCCAGTGCCAGATCTCCGGCAGGTCGTACGCCTTCCGCTCCTCCTCGGGGAACCCGGGCGGCCAGGCGCCGGCGTCCCGGTCGTGCCAGGCGTGCCAGGCCAGGAAGCCGATCTTCGACGGCCGCAGACCGTGGCGCAGCACATGGAAGAGCGTGAAGTCGTGCAGCGCGTACGGCCCGATCTTGGACTCGGTGGACTGGAGCTCCTCGCCCGGCACGAGCTCCGGGCTGATCTCCGTGTCGAGGATCGCGGCCAGCGTCTCGTTGGTCGCCTCGTCGAACTGGCCGCTGCTGATGACCCATCGGATGAGGTGCTGGATGAGCGTCTTCGGCACGCCGGAGTTCACGTTGTAGTGGCTCATCTGGTCGCCGACGCCGTACGTGCACCAGCCGAGCGCCAGCTCGGACAGGTCGCCGGTGCCGAGCACGATGCCCCCGCGCTGGTTGGCCAGCCGGAACAGGTAGTCGGTGCGCAGCCCGGCCTGCACGTTCTCGAAAGTCACGTCGTACACCGGCTCGCCGGACGAGAACGGGTGGCCCATCTCCTGCAGCATGAGCCGGGCGGTCGGCGTGATGTCCAGCTCGGCCGCGGTGACCCCGAGCGAGCGCATCAGCTTGTGGGCGTTGCCCTTGGTGTGCTCGCCGGTCGCGAAACCGGGCAGCGTGAACGCCAGGATGTCGCTGCGCGGGCGGCCCGCGCGGTCCATGGCGCGGGCGGCGACGATCAGCGCGTGTGTGGAGTCGAGGCCTCCCGACACCCCGATGACGACCTTCGGGCCGCCGATCGCGGCCAGCCGCTGCTGCAGGCCCGCGACCTGGATGTTGTAGGCCTCGTAACAGTCCTGGGCGAGACGGGCGGGATCGGCGGGTACGAACGGGAACCGCTCGACCCGGCGGCGCAGCCCGAGGTCGGTCCGGGGCGGATCGAGCCGGAACCCCACCTCCCTGAATCCGCCGGTACGGGCGGCATGGGTACGGCGGTTGTCGTCGAAGGTGCCCTGCCGGGCGCGGTCCTGCCGCAGCAGGTCCAGGTCGATGTCGGCCACCGCGTACTGGTCGCCCAGCGGGAAGCGTTCGGTCTCGGCCAGCAGCACGCCGTTCTCGTAGATCATGGTCTGGCCGTCCCAGGACAGGTCGGTGGTCGACTCGCCCAGTCCGGCCGCCGCGTAGACGTACGCGGCCAGGTAGCGCGCGGACGCCGAACGGCACAGCAGCCGCCGGTCCTCGGCCCGCCCGACCGTGATCGGGCTGCCCGAGAGGTTGACGAGCACGGTCGCCCCGGCCAGCGCCGCCTCCGCGCTCGGCGGCACCGGCACCCACATGTCCTCGCAGATCTCCGCGTGCAGCACCAGGCCGGGCACGTCCTCCGCGGTGAACAGCAGGTCCGTGCCGAAGGGCACGGTGGCACCGCCGACCCGGATGCTCCCGCCGCGTTCGTCGTCGCCGGCCGCGATCTGGCGGCGCTCGTAGAACTCGCGGTAGTTCGGCACGTAGGACTTGGGCGCGACGCCGAGGATCCGCCCGCGGTGCACGATCACCGCGCAGTTGTAGATCCGGTTGCGATGGCGCAGCGGGGCGCCGACGACCAGCACCGTCAGCAGATCCGCCGACCCGGCCACCACGTCCTGGAGCCCCGCCTCGACCTCGTCGAGCATCGCGTCCTGCAGCAGCAGGTCCTCGATCGAGTACCCGGACAGGCACAGCTCGGGAAAGACGGCGACGGCGACTCCCTCCTGCGCGCACCGGCGCCCCTGTCGCAGCACCGCCTCGGCGTTCCGGCACGGCTCGGCGATGGCGGCATGACCGGTGCACGCGGCGACCCGCGCGAAGCCGTGCTCGTAGATCGACCAGAAGTTCACGATGCGAAGTTCCTCTTTCTCGCGCCCATCGGCATCAGTCGGCACGGACCGGCCTCTCGAAGAAGGTCTCCAGCACGACCGTCGCCCGAGTCCCGCTCACGCCCTCGATCGTGTAGAGCCGCCGCAGGACGTCCTGCAACTGCTCCGTGGTGGCCGCGCGAACCTTCACGAGGACGGCGGCACTGCCCGCGATGACATGGGCTTCCTGGATCTCGGGGATGGCGGCGAAGGACTCCGTCGCGTCGCCCATCCAGGCCGACGAGTCGACCATGACGAACGCGAGTACGCCCCGCCCGAGCGCGGCCGGGTCGACATCCACCGTCGTACGACGGATGACGCCACGTTCACGCAGTTTGCGCACCCGGTCGTGCACCGCGCCGGCGGACAGCCCGACCGTCTTGCCGAGCGCCGCGTAGGCCTGCGTGGCATCGCGCTGGAGCTCGACGATCAGTGCCCTGTCGATGCCGTCCACGGTCTCTTTGCCCATCCCCACGCCCACACCATATCTGGTTCGCCATCATTATGATCACCACGAATGACATTCGACGGATTCGCGTGGGTGGCGGACGACGTGCGGCGGGAGACGGTCAGCGGGCTGTCCGCCCGGCGCTCCGGGCACCTGGAGGCCGTCCTCGGAGCAACCCGGCGCATGCCCTGCACGGGAACCCGGGCGGCCGATGACAACGACCCGACGGGGAAGACGGCGCCCACCCGGACGGGACCGGTGACCGAGGCCGGGGTCGGCAAGCTCGTCGCCCCGCTGCTGCCCCCGGCGGCCAAGGGCTCCGCCCGCCGCTCCTGACGGGCGGAACCGAGGAGTGGTTGCCCCCGTCGGCTTCAACGGGGGCAACGGTCCTATGCGGCCCGCCGGTGGCCGGCGCCCTCGCCGGGGGCGGGCCGCAGGGCGTCGACCGGGACTTGCCGGGCCCGCAACCGTTCGCGGGCCTTCTTCGCGCCCCGGCCGGCGACGGTGAGCACGGTGGTCGACAGGAGACTGCCGACCAACTCGGGCAGCGAATCGCGCAGCAGACGCAGCAGGAAGTCGTACACGGGTGGGACCTTTCAGCCGGGCTCTCCGCATTCGTACAAGGACAGCGACCGCAGAACGGCATCGGTGCGGTTGCCGAGCGAGTCCGTGGCCGAGACCGACAGCCTCAGCTGCTGTGTCTCCAGGAACTTGGGGCCGGTCCGGTAGGCCGGGACGTCGAAGCGGAGACTGCCGCCGTCACTGACCCCGCTGCTGGTGGTGAAGGGCGCGTCCGTGGGGTGCTCAACGGTGAGCCGCACGTTCCCGATGCCGGACGGGTCCGAGACCGCCACCCACACGCTGAAGGCGGTCGGAGTGCCGGCCGGGCCGCAGGTCTGCATGAGAACGCCGTGCTGATCCACGACCTCCTGCCCCACCGCCTCGGTGCTGATGCCGGCCAGGCCGACGTCGGGGCCGGTGACGTCCTCGGCGGTGGTGCCGTCGTTCTCGGTGGTGCTGTCGTTCGTGCCGTTGCTCTGGCCGTTGTTGATCTCGGTGTGGCTTTCGCCGATGCCGCCGCTGCCCGTGTCGCCGTCGGTGTCGTTGCCGCCGGAGGCTGAGTCGTCCCGGTGGCCGGTGTGCTTGCCGCCAGCACCCGGTCCGTGGCCCCTGCCGGTGTGCCTGCCGCCGGAGGACGAGCCGCCGTCCCTGCCGAAGGAGTTGCCGCCGGAGGACGTGCCTCCTGTCGTTCCCCCCGAGCCGGATCCGGAGCCGGAGCCGGATCCGGATCCGGAGCCAGATCCGGAGTCAGGTCCGGAGCCGTCGCCGGAACCGGTGATCGCGCGCACTCCCGGAATGCTGCCGACATCGGGCAGCGAGATGCTGGCCCCGCTCTTGTCCGCGAGGGCGGCGGCGCCGACCACCGCCGCGAGGCACGCCGCGAGGACGGTTCCGAGCCGCGGGCGCGGCCGCCGGTGGTCGCGCCGGGAGACGACCCGTTCCGCCTCGTCCCAGCGAGTGGCGCGGAGCCTTCGGCCGCCCCCGGCGTCCTGCCGGGCACCGGTCTCGGGGACTTCGGCATGCCGTGGCCGTTGCCCGCGTACCGTCTCCGTCCCGGTCCGCAGACGCGTCGCGTCGCAGACGTCGCGGATCCGGTCGTACAGCTCCGGCGACGGGGCGAACACCACCCCGGGAACCCAGCGGCGGTGCTTGACCTTGTCCCGCACCTTCGGGCAGGCCTCGCAGTCCTCCAGGTGCGCCATCCCGGCCCTACGGCCCTGCGGGGTCAGCTGCGGATGCCCCGCGCGCTGCCCATGCCCGGTACCGGGAGTGACACCGCAGGCTTCCAGCAACCCCGGGCACGGTTCGGTCTCCCACAGCATGTGCAGTAGGAGCCGCGCCTCCTCCGCCTGCTTCCGCGCTCGACGGGATGCCGGGTAGTAGTCCCTGTGCAGCTCCATGTCCAGCGCCTGCGCCTGCTCACGGGCCGACCACCCCATGGTCCTGTCGTCGACGGCCGCCACCATGATGCGCCGCTCCGTCATGTCCAGGGCCTGCAGGAGGCAGATGACCGCCCGCCGCACATCGACCTGGGCCAGTCCCCCGTCGGAGGCGGGCAGTGACTCCCGCAGTGACTCCTCCGGCTCGGCGACGGAGTCCGGCTGCTTGTCGCGGATCTTGTCGACCGCCTTGTTGTGGACCACCCTCCGCAGCCAGGCGCCCGCGCTGAGGATCGGCTTCTCACCGCCGTACTCCGCCAACGCGGCGAACGCGTCGCCGACGGCCTCCTCGGCGTCGTGCCGATTGCCTCCCAGCTTCGGCAGCGCCGCCCGGACCAGTACTTGCCAGTGCCGGTCCAGTAACTGCCGTCCGGCCTCGTACTCCCCAGCGCGATACCTTGCGACGATTTCCCGGTCGTCGGTTGCCATCGCTTCCCGCCTTTCCACGCGCCTGGCCGGGCCGCTCCCGCTCTCCTCGACGCGTTCGACGGAAAGGTCGTCGCGGCGAACCAAGATTGTTGAGGCGAGTGCCCGTGGGGTTCCGGCTCCCCGGGTTCGCCGCGCCCCATCGTGGCGGGTTTCCGGCAGGTCAGGAGCTGTATCCGAGGCCGGTACAGGCCACTTCAGAAGCCGTCCGGCCATCTGAACGGACACTCCGGGGAGCACAGATACGCATCGCGTCCCGAGCCGCATCGGCGTAACGGGGCCGGCGTGCATACGCCTGGGGGCCAGGCTCCCGCGGACGGCTCCGACGACAGCGACCGAAGCGACCGGTCCGGGGGGGGGGGGGCGCGCGCCTGTCGGATGACGCGTTGCTGGGCAGGTCCGTTCGGGGCCGTCAGCTGGCTGCTCGCGCCGTCCTGGTTGACCGCCGAGCCGCGCACCACCGCCAGCACCCGGTGCCCGTTGCGCCGCGCGTCCGACAACCGCTCCAGGACCAGGACACCCACACCCTCGCCCCAGCCCGTGCCGTCCGCCGCCTCCGCGAACGGCTTGCACCGCCCGTCCGCCGCCAGACCCCGCTGCCGGCTGAAGTCCACGAACGTGTCCGGCGTCGACATCACCGTCACACCACCGGCCAACGCCAGCGAACACTCACCACCCCGCAGCGCCTGCGCCGCCAGATGCACCGCCACCAACGACGACGAACACGCCGTGTCCACCGTCACCGCCGGACCCTCGAGACCCAGCGCATACGACACCCGGCCCGACACGACGCTCGCGGCGCTGCCGTTGCCGAGGAAGGCGGAGATGTCCTGGGGAACGTCGCGCAGGTGGGCGCCGTAGTCGTGGTACATCACGCCGGCGAAGACGCCGGTGGCGCTGCCGCGCAGGGACGCCGGGTCGATGCCCGCCCGCTCGAACGCCTCCCACGACGTCTCCAGCAGCACACGCTGCTGCGGATCCGTCGCCAGCGCCTCACGCGGGCTGATCCCGAAGAAGTCCGCGTCGAAGTCCGCCGCCCCCTCCAGGAAGCCGCCTTCGACGGAGTACGTCTTGCCCGGGGTGTCCGGGTCCGGGTCGTACAGGCCCGCCACGTCCCAGCCGCGGTCGGTGGGGAAGGGGGTGATGGCGTCGCCGCCCGCTGCCAGCAGCCCCCACAGGTCCTCCGGCGAGGCCACCCCGCCGGGGTAGCGGCACGCCATGCCGACGATGGCGATCGGCTCGTACTGCTTCTCCTCCTCCTCGCGCAACCGCCTGCGGGTGTCGCGCAGTTCGGTCGTGGCCCTCTTGAGGTAGTCGAGGAGCTTCTGTTCGTTCGACTCATTCGACATGCGGTCGTCCACCTGTAGGAGAGGAGCGGTAGGGAGGAAGTGGTGTGGTGTGGTGCGGGGCGGGTCAGCCCACGGCCGCGGCGCGCAGGCCGGAGAGCGTGGTCCAGAGCGCGCCCGGAGTGCTGAAGGTCTCCATGGACAGCGCGTCGTCGGTGAACTTGACCTCGTAGGTGTTCTCGATCTCGATCAGGAGGTCGACGATGCCGAGCGAGTCCAGGCCCGCGTCGCGCAGGTCGAGGTCCTGGGTGAAGGGGGCGTCCTCGGGGAGGAAGCCGAGGTGGGGGCGGACGAGGCCCTCGAACTGGTCGTCCCACATGGTGTGCCGGTCCTCTCTGGATACGGTGGGGTGGGTCAGTCGTGGGTGGCGAGCACGCACTCGACGACGCTGTGCTCGGTGGAGAGATTGCGGATGGACCGCACCTGAAGGCCCGCGCCCTCGGCCTGCTTGCGCATGTCCTCCTCGGAGCGGATGCGCGTACCCTCCTCGCAGACCACCATCTGGAACAGGGAGCGGATGGCGGAGGCGTTGTCGTGGCCGAGCAGCGGCTCGATGACGAAGAGGACCGGTTCGGCGGCGAGGCCGTCGGACTCCTCGACGGTGCGTGCCATGGCCCGCTGGACCGTCTTGAGGATGCGGGTGCTGCTGTCGGGGCTCCAGTTGTGCAGGACGTTCTTGAGGAAGTAGGCGTCGGCGCCGCTCGGCACCTCCTCGAAGAAGTCGGCCTCTTCGAAGGAGAGCCGGCGGATCAGGTCCTTGTCGCCGGACTCCTCGAGGATCTGGGCTCCGCGCTTGGCGACGTCGGCGCGTTCGGCGACGGTGCCGTGGATGTCGGTGTGGGCGGCGAGGATGCCCTTGAGGAGGTGGCCGCTGCCGCCGCCGACGTCGACGACCTTGGAGATCCGGGAGAAGTCGAAGTCGCGGGCCAGTTCGGCGGCCGCGGGGCGGGTGATGTCGGCCATGGCCTTGTCGTAGACCTCGCCGGCGTCGGTGTCCTTGTCCATGTAGGCGTAGATGGACTCGCCGTACTCGGAGCGGGAGGCGGGCTTGCCGGTCTTGACCGTGGTGAGCAGGTCGCGCCAGACGTCGTAGTACATCTCGCCGCCCAGGACGCACCAGTAGCGCATGGACTGCGGGTGGTCGTCGCGCATCCGCTCCGAGGTCTCGGTCTGCTCGAAGGTGCCGTCCTCGCGCTCGTGGAAGACGCCGACGATGCCGAGGACGCGCAGCAGGTAGAGCACTCCGTCGGGGTGGGCGTCGGACAACTCGGCCAGTTGCGCTGGCGACTTGGGGCCATCGGCGAGGTGGTCGGCGATGCCCAGCCGGGCGGCGACGCTGAGGGACCGGGAGATCCAGCCCATGCCGGCGAGCTGCAGCAGCTCCATCGTGTCTCCATTTCCTCTTGCTTACGGGGTTGTTCGGAAGCCTTCGCAGGTCAGTGGTCGGCGAGCGCTTCGCTCAGGCGGCGTACCGTGCGGTGGTCGGCGACGTCCTGGAGGGCGATGCGAACGCCTTGCCTGCGGGCCCTGTTGGCGACCTGGGCGGCGCCCAGGCTGGTGCCGCCGAGGGCGAAGAAGTCGTCGTCGAGGCCGACCCTGGGTGCGCTGGAGAACTGGGCGAACAGGTCGCACAGCAGGGTCTGTACGGGGGTCAGGGGTGCCGTGTAGGTGGCGACGGCGGCGAAGTCGGGCGCCGGGAGACGGTCGGTCTCCAGCTTGCCGTTGGCGTTGAGGGGCAGCGTGTCGAGGGTGAGGAACGCGCTGGGCACCATGTAGTCGGGGAGGGTGTCGGCGAGGTGGGCCTTGAGGTCGTCGAGTGCGGGCGCGGGCCGGGTGTCCGGGACGACGTAGGCGACGAGGTGGGTGTCGCCGGTGGGGGTCCGGTGGACGGTGACGGCGGCCCGGCCGACCGCGGGGTGGCGCAACAGGGCGGATTCGATCTCGCCGAGTTCGACGCGGTAGCCGCGGATCTTGACTTGTCCGTCGAGGCGGCCGAGGAAGGAGAGGGTGCCGTCGGGGGCGCGGCGCACGCGGTCTCCGGTGCGGTACATGCGGGTGCCGGGCGGGCCGTAGGGGTCGGCGACGAAGCGTTCCGCGGTGACGGTGGGGCGGCGCAGATAGCCGCGGGCCAGCTGACCGCCGGCGATGTACAGCTCGCCGTCGTCGGTGGGGCGCAGGTGTTCGTCCAGGACGCGGAGTTCGCTGGTCCAGGTGGGGTGGCCGATGGCGACGGCGCCGGACGGCAGGGTGTCGCCGGGGTGGACGGGGTGTACGCAGCAGCCGACGGTGGCCTCGGTGGGGCCGTATTCGTTGAGGACGGTGACCCGGGGGTGGCGGGCTCGGAAGGTCTCGACGGTCTCGGAGAGCAGGAGTTCGCCTCCGACGACGAGCTGTTCGGTGGGGGCCGCCTCCGGTGGCAGGGTGGTGAGCAGTGCCATGTGGGACGGGGTGACCTTGAGGAGGGCGGGGCTGGGGCCCGGTTCCTCCAGTGCGCCGATGCGGATGGTGCCGCCGCTGGTCAGGGGCGCGTACAGGGTGGTGACCGTCATGTCGAAGGCGACGGACGAGTGCAGCAGGGTGGTGCGGGCGGCGCTCGGGTAGGTGCCGCGTGCGTAGTCGAGGTAGGCGGCGAGCGGGCGGTGGGTGACGACGACGCCCTTGGGGCGGCCCGTGGAACCGGAGGTGTAGATGACGTAGGCCGGGTGGTCGGGGTGAAGCGGCCGGACGCGCTCGGTGTCCCGGGGGTCGGTGGCGGG
>NZ_JBHYKH010000102.1:3119-21871 GCF_042741275.1 Streptomyces sp. NPDC058964 | reverse complement strand
CCGGGGCGCCCCACAATCGGTCTGTCCGGCAAGTTCGCGGCCGTCGACGAGTACCTCACCGGCCGCGAGAACCTGCAGATGGTGGGCCGGCTCTACCAGATGGGCGGGAAGGCGGCGAAGGCCCGCGCGGTGGAGCTGCTGGAGCAGTTCAACCTCACGGACGCCGCCGACCGCCCCGCCAAGACCTATTCCGGAGGCATGCGCCGCCGGCTCGACCTCGCGGCCGCACTCGTGGTGTCGCCGCCCGTGATGTTCATGGACGAGCCGACGACCGGACTCGACCCGCGCAACCGCCAGCAGCTGTGGGAGGTCATCAAACAGCTGGTCTCCGGCGGTACGACGCTGCTGCTCACCACCCAGTACCTCGAAGAGGCCGACCACCTGGCGCACGAGATAGCCGTCGTCGACCACGGCCGGGTCATCGCCAAGGGCACCTCCGACCAGCTCAAGGCCCGCACCGGCGGCGAACGCGTCGAGGTCGTCGTGCACGACCGCGAGGACATCGCGACCGCCACGGAGGTGCTGCGCGGCTTCGGCAAGGGCGACACCACGGTCGAGGAGCACACGCGCAAGCTGACCGTCCCCGTCGCCGGCGGCGCCAAGCTGCTGGCCGAGGTCATCCGGGAACTGGACACGCGCGGCATCGAGATCGACGACATCGGACTGCGCCGCCCCACCCTCGACGACGTCTTCCTGTCCCTGACGGGACACGTGGCCGAGGAGAAGGCCGAGGAGAACGGCAGTGCGAAGAAGACCGGCGACCGCAAGAAGAGCAAGGAGAGCGCGAAGTGAGTGCCGCCACCGACACCGTGCCGGCCGCGGCACCGTCCAACCCCGTCACCCAGTCCGTCCGTGACTCGCTGATCGTCGCCCAGCGCAACCTGATCCGCATGTCACGGATTCCGGAGATGGTCATTTTCGGCCTCATCCAGCCGATCATGTTCGTGGTGCTGTTCACCTACGTGTTCGGCGGATCCATGAAGATCGGCACCAGCACCAGCGCGGTCGACTACAAGAACTTCCTGATGGCAGGCATCTTCGCGCAGACCGTCACATTCGCCACCGCCAGCTCCGGCGCCGGCATCGCCGACGACATGCACAAGGGCCTCATCGACCGCTTCCGCTCACTGCCCATGGCCCGCGGGGCGGTGCTCACCGGGCGCACCCTCGCCGACCTGGTACAGACGGCGCTGACCCTGCTCGTCCTCGCGGTCGTCGCCGTGCTGGTCGGCTGGCGCGTGGGGACCTTCGGGGACACCAACGCCGCCCGGGTCCTCGGCGCCTTCGGCCTGCTGCTCCTGCTCGGATACGCGTTCACCTGGATCGGCGCACTGATCGGGCTGACGGTCCGCACCCCGGAGGCGGCCACCTCCGGAGGGCTGATCTGGCTCTTCCCGGTGACCTTCATCTCCAACGCGTTCGTGGACACCAGCCACATGACCCCGTGGCTGCGCCATGTCGCGGAGTGGAACCCGTTCAGCGCCACGGTCCAGGCGTGCCGTGTACTGTTCGCCAACCCCGGCCAGTCCCATTCGGACGCCTGGCCCATGCAGCACCCGGTCTGGGCCTCGCTGATCTACTCGGTCCTGATCGTCGTCGTATTCCGCACCCTGGCGGTGCGGAAGTACCGCTCGGCCACGGCATGACGGAGCCCCCGGCGTCACCAGGACGCCGGGGGCTCGCCGGGACACCGTGGGGCGGGATCAGCCCGAGTACGGCTCGGCCTTCAGGATCCTCACCGAGGCCTTCTTGCCGTTGGGCAGCTCGTACTCCGCGTCCTCGCCGACCTTGTGGCCGATCACGCCGGAGCCCAGCGGGGACTGCGGGGAGTACGTCTCGATGTCGGCGCTCGCGTACTCGCGGGAGGCGAGCAGGAACGTCATGGTGTCGTCCTCGTCACCGTCGAAGGCGATCGTCACGACCATGCCGGGCGCCACGGCACCGTCCGCGGAGGCCGGGGCCTCACCGACCTTGGCGTTCTCGAGAAGCTGGGTCAGCTGGCGCACACGGAGCTCCTGCTTGCCCTGCTCCTCCTTGGCCGCGTGGTACCCGCCGTTCTCGCGCAGGTCGCCCTCCTCGCGCGCGGCCGCGATCTTGGCGGCGATCTCCGTGCGCGCAGGACCAGACAGGTACTCCAGCTCGGCCTTGAGCTGGTTGTACGCCTCCTGGGTCAGCCAGGTGACGTTCTCGCTGGTCTGGGTCACAGGTGCTCCTCGTCGGTACTGGGAATACAAAGCATCGCCCTACCCAGAAGAATGTTCCTTCACGGATGGGCGAAACCACGAGCCTAACAATTCAATGGCCAAAGGGGGAGGACATAAGCCATCAGAATTACGTCAACGCAGGTCAGGCGCTACGTGACAAGAGTGACGTCAGCCGGCGTGGCACCCGAGCAGCTCGGCCGTCGTGCCTCTGGCCGTCGTACGCAGAGTGACGACCTTGTCGATGCTCGTGGCCGACCCGGCGAACCGGAAGTCCGCCCGGCCCACCTCGGAGCCGTCCCCGCCCTGGGAGCGCAGGGTGCAGTAGCCGTCGGCGCCGGCGTCCTTGTGGACCTCCAGATGCACCTCGACCGCGTCGTCCGAGGCCTTGAAGGCGATCACCTGCGCACTGATCTCGTTCTGCCCGACGTAGTGGTAGGCGAAGTAGCCGACCAGCGCCAGCAGGGCCGCGCCGAGGGCGGCCCCGGCGACCCTGAGCCTGCGGTCCGCGCGCTCGTCCGAGGAACGCCCGTATCGCCCCTCGAGCGGCCGCGTACTCGCCGTACTCATGATCGTCCTCTCGGCAGCGACGGGACGTACGTCCCGAAAGGGGCTCCGGGCCGGACCCCGGAATTATTCGCCCCCCGATTCGGTCACTATAGAAGCCCCCGCCCGCTGCCCGACCGCCACCCCTCAACGCCGTCCCTGCGGGACGGCCCCCATCGAAATGCACCCGAAGACACCGGGCGCCGACTTACCGAGGATTGAGTCTTGACTGACCAGCTGCGACTGATGGCCGTTCACGCGCACCCCGACGACGAGTCGAGCAAGGGCGCGGCCACCATGGCGAAGTACGTGTCCGAGGGGGTGGACGTGCTGGTGGTGACCTGCACGGGCGGCGAGCGCGGCTCCATCCTCAACCCGAAGCTCCAGGGCGACAAGTACATCGAGGAGCACATCCACGAGGTACGCAAGAGGGAGATGGACGAGGCCCGCGAGATCCTCGGCGTCAGGCAGGAGTGGCTCGGCTTCGTCGACTCCGGCCTGCCCGAGGGCGACCCGCTGCCCCCGCTGCCGGAGGGCTGCTTCGCCCTGGAGGACGTCGACAAGGCGGCCGGCGAGCTGGTGAAGCAGATCCGCTCCTTCCGTCCCCAGGTGATCACCACCTACGACGAGAACGGCGGCTACCCGCACCCCGACCACATCATGACCCACAAGATCTCCATGGTGGCGTTCGAGGGTGCGGCGGACACCGAGAAGTACCCGGAGTCCGAGTTCGGCGCCGCCTACCAGCCGCTCAAGCTCTACTACAACCAGGGCTTCAACCGCCCCCGCACCGAGGCGCTGCACAACGCGATGCTCGATCGCGGCCTGGAGTCGCCGTACGGGGAGTGGCTCAAGCGCTGGAAGGAGTTCGAGCGCACCGAGCGCACGCTCACCACGCACGTCCCGTGCGCCGACTTCTACGAGATCCGTGACAAGGCGCTGATCGCCCACGCCACGCAGATCGACCCCGACGGCGGCTGGTTCAAGGTGCCCATGGAGCTCCAGAAGGAGGTCTGGCCGACCGAGGAGTACGAGCTCGCGAAGTCCCTCGTCGATACCTCCCTCCCCGAGGACGACCTCTTTGCGGGCATCCGCGACAATGCCTGACATGAGCGCGAGCCTTGCACTGACGCACCTCGTCCCCCTCGCCAAGGAGGTCGACGAGAACAAGGTCACCCCCGGCGTCCTCGGCTTCATCGTCTTCGCGGTGATGGCCCTGGCCGTATGGGGCCTGATGAAGTCCATGAGTAAGCACATGCGGAAGGTCGACTTCGAGGAGGCCCCGGACCCCAAGGCGGAGTCCGGGACCACCACGGCCGAGCCCGAGGCGCAGCGGGGCTGACCGGGATCACTGCCTGGCCGGCACCGGGACTCCCATGACCTCCCGGGCGTGCCGGTCCGGCACCATCCCCAGGCGCCACGCCTGCCAGCCCGCCTCGAGGCTCACGCCGCGCTCCAGCAGCAGCCGGTAGGCCGCGGCGTAGTCGTCCAGCTTCTCGTCGCGGGCGGGATGGCCGCTACGGGCGAGCCGGTCCAGCTCCTCCAGGGCGACCGCCGTGCCGACCTCCACGCCACCGGGCGCGGCGTAGGCCAGCAGGGTGCAGCGCAGAAAGCGCGCCCAGTCCTCGCCGCGCCGGTCGCCGTAAGAGGTGAACAGGCCGATCGCCTCGTCGCACAGGGCGAGGGCCTGCTGGGTGCGGGCGTTGCCCGCGTCCACGACCGCCAGCTCCAGGCACGTCCACGCCTCGCCGTGGGCGACACCGATGCGCTGGAAGTCGGCGCGGGCGTCGACGAGGAGCTGCCGGGCGAACCCCGAGTTCCGCAGCGAGCCGGTCCGGGCCGCACGCTGGTCCCTGGTCACCCGGGCCGAGTGGTGGCGGGCACAGGCCAGTCCGTAGACGTCGCGCATGCGCGAGAACATCGTGCGGGAACGCTCCAGCTCGCGGACCGACGAGTCCAGGTCGCCCGTCTCCTCCAGCGCCTGGCCGAGGTAGTAGACGCTCCAGGCCTCGCCGCGCGCGTCCTCGTTGTCGCGGTGCCGGGCGGCCGCCCGGCGCAGGCCGTCCACGGCCGGCGAGGCGTCCCCGTCGACGAGCCGGGCGCGGGCCAGCTGGGTCAGGGCCCAGGCCTCGCCGCGGGCGTCACGGGTACGGCCGTAGCGGTCCAGGGCGGCCTGCAGTTCTCTCTCGGCGCGCGGCACGTCCCCCATGCGCAGCCCCAGCTGACCCAGCTGGAAGTGGGCCCAGGCCTCGCCGTGCACGGATCCGCCCTCGCGGTGCAGGACCAGGGACCGGGTGAGCAGGTCCAGGGCCTCCGGCAGCCGGGCGCGGTCGCGCTGGACCGCGGCCAGCGCGTGCATCGTCCAGGCCCGGTCCGTCGCCAGCTCGGGTGCCGCCTGCAGGTCCAGGGCCTCCTGCAGCTTCGCCGCCGCCTCGGTGAGGTTGCCCTGGTGGTGCAGCGTGATGCCCAGCGAGCACAGGGCACGGGCGGCGCCCGCGTCGTGGTGCGCCTCCATGTAGAGATCGACGACCGAGGCCAGGGTCGTCCGGGCCGTGTCCAGTTCGCCCAGCTGACGGGCCGCAATACCGGTGCGCCACTGCACCGAGCGGACCAGCAGGCCCTGGTCGACGGCCTGCGCCAGCTCGCTGATCTCACCGAGGCGGTAGAGGTCGCCACGCAGCAGGCAGTAGTCGCACAGCGCGCCCAGCAGGTTCAGCACGGCCGACTGGTTCACGCCCTCCGCCTGGCGCAGGGCCGCGGTGATGAAGCTCGACTCGTCGTCCAGCCAGCGCAGCGCCTCGTCGAGGGAGGTGAAGCCGTGCGGGCTGAAGCGGTCGGAGCGGGTCGACATGTTGCCGTCGACCAGGCGGAGCACCGAGTCGGCGAGTTCCGCGTAGCTCACGATCAGGCGCTCCTGTGCCGCCGTGCGTTCGGCGGGGTCCTCCTCGTCCAGGAGGCGGGCCTGGGCGAAGGCGCGGACCAGATCGTGCAGCCGGTAGCGGCTGCCGCGGACCCGGTCGACCAGGCCCGCCTGCGCGAGGGTCACCAGATGGCGGGTCGCCTCCGGTTCCTCGGTGGCGAGCAGGGCGGCGGCGGCCGCCGTACCGAGGGAGGCCCGGCCGACGATGGCGAGTCTTCTCAGCAGCCGGCGTGCGGTCTCGGACTGGTCGGTGTAGCGCAGCCACAGCACCCGCTCGACGGGCTCCACCGGGCCGTACGCGGCCAGGTCGGTGGCCAGTCCGCGCGGTGACCGCGGCCCGAGGGACGAGCCGGCGACGCGCAGCGCCAGCGGCAGCCCGCCGCACAGCTCCCTGATCCGCTCGGCCGATTCGGCGTCGTAGGGCCCCGACGCGTCCTGCGCGGCCGCGCCCAGCAGTTCCTCCGCGCCCGCCGCGTCGAGCGCCTCGACGGACAGTTGGTGCACCCAGGCCGGGAGGTCCGCGGGCAGGTCGAGGGGTTTCCGGGCGGTGACCAGGACCAGGCTGTCGGACCGCTCGGGGACCAGGGCGCGTACCTGCGCGGGGTCCGAGGCGTCGTCCAGCACGATCGTCACCGCGAGGCCGGTCAGATGCTGGTGGTACAGCTCGCCCAGCCGCTTGACCTGCTGGTCGGGGGAGGAGCGCTCGCGGAACAGGAGCTGTTCGCGGGGCGCGCCGAAGCGGTTGAGCAGATGCAGCAGGGCGTCGCGGGTGGACAGCGGAGGCTCCTCGCGGCTGTCGCTGCGGAGGCTGACGACGACGGCGCCGCGGAAGTGGTCCCTGAGGTCGTGCGTGGCGTGGACGGCGAGCGCGGTGCGGCCGGAGCCCGGCGGACCGTGCAGCACGACCACCGTCGGCCGGGTCTCGGTGGTCGCCCTGGCCGCCTGGGCCCACTGCCGGATCCGCGCCAGCTCCTGTCTGCGGCCCGCGAACGGGCCCTCAGGTTGGGGGAGTTGGTCGAACGACTGTTCCAGTGCCGTGCGCCTGCGGGCCGCCGCGCTCTTGTCCGAGCCGCGCAGCTGAGGGCCCGACTTCTTGGGGCCGGTGGCAGCGCTGAGGACCCGCTGCTGGTCGAGGAACGGGCGGATGCCGCGCACCTCCAGGGCCGTGAGCCACTGCAGGCGCAGCTGCTCGGGGCCGCCCGGCTGGCCGGCCGCTCCCGCGCGATGGTGGGCGGCCGGCAGATGGGAGCCGGCGACCTTCACGACGGTGGCGGCGGCTCCCACGACGCCCACGACCGCGCCCGCGCCGAGCGCGGTGCCCGTGCCGGTGCCGAGAATGAGGTCGGCGACGGCTGCGGCGACCGCGGCGACACCGGCCACCAGCAGGGGAGTTCCGGCGCCCTCGCGCGCGTAGCGCTGTCCGAAGGTGAGCCGGCCGGCCTCCGTCCGGTCCAGGGCGCGCGCGTAGGCCTCGTACTCCTCCGCGGCCGACTGAGCCATGGCGTCCAGCGCGCCGCGCGTCCGCGACAGCAGTACCTGAGCGTCGACGCGCCCGCCCGAGCGCCGCACCTCCTCCTCCACGGCCCGGACCACCAGCCGCTCGGCCTCCGCCCGATGGCTGTCCCGCATGTCCCGTCCCCCTCCGGCGGCCAACTCCTGTACCTACGAGTGTCCTTCGGGGGAGGCGGGAGCGCGAGAGGGCCGACGATCACACAGGGCCAGGAAGGCACAGACGCCGGCGAGCGCGGTCTCCGCCACCGCGCAGGCCGCGGCCAGCGCCAGCGCAGGGCCCGACTGGGCGGTGGTTATGTCGAACCAGGCGTCGAGCACCGCCACGGAGGCGGTCGCGGAGGAGGTCAGACGTGCCCGGGAGTCGCCGCGCAGGCCGAGCAGGGCAGTGGTGGCGCAGCCGGCGGCCATGAGGACGTCCAGGCCGATCCAGGCGAGCGACCAGTGCCGGACCTCGGTGTTCGCCGGGAGGGTCAGACCGAGCACCACCATCCAGGGCACGAGCAGTACGGCGGCGGCGCCGAGCAGGATCAGGGTCCATTTCGTTCGCATGCCTCGACCGTAGACCGCAGAGAAAGTTCTGCAAAGAAAATTCTGCAGAAATCCTTCTGTGGTAGGAGACCGAAGCGATACCGTTGCGGCATGACCGAGATGACCAGCGCCGAGCGCACCGCTCTGTACAAGTCCCTCGGCAACCCCCTGCGCCGCCGGATCCTCGACTACCTGGGCCGGCACGGCGAGGCGAACTCCACCGTGCTCGCCCGCGAGTTGGGGGAGAGTTCCGGCACGACCAGCTACCACCTGCGCAAACTCGCCGAGCAGCGCCTGATCGAGGAGATCCCGGAGAAGTCCGGCGGCCGCGAGCGCTGGTGGCGGACGCTGCCCTTCGAGCACACGGCACCCGACCCGGCCACGATGTCCCGGGACGAGTACGCGGCCGCGGAACAGCTCGCCCTGCTGAAGATCGAGGTCGACACCAGGCTGTTCCGCCGCGCTCACGAGGAGTACCGGGGCCCGCGGGGCTGGGCCCAGGTGCAGCGCACGGGCACCTGGATGACCAAGCAGGACCTGCACGAGTTCGTGCGCGCCTACCGGGACCTTCTCGACCGTTACGGCCACTCCCCGGAGGACGCCCCCGAGGGGGCGCGCCGGGTGGATCTGCGCTTCTACGCCGCCCCCGAGGCCGTGGGAGAGTGGAACGGTGAACCGACTGGCCCATGAGACGTCCCCGTATCTGCTCCAGCACGCCGACAACCCCGTCGACTGGTGGCCCTGGTCGGCCGAGGCCTTCGACGCGGCCCGGAAGGCGGACAGACCCGTCCTGCTGAGCGTCGGCTATTCGAGCTGCCACTGGTGCCACGTCATGGCGCACGAGTCCTTCGAGGACACGGCCACCGCCGACTACCTGAACGAACACTTCGTCAGCATCAAGGTCGACCGCGAGGAACGCCCCGACGTCGACGCCGTCTACATGGAGGCAGTCCAGGCGGCCACCGGCCAGGGCGGCTGGCCCATGACCGTGTTCCTCACCCCGGACGCCGAGCCCTTCTACTTCGGCACCTACTTCCCGCCCGCCCCCCGGCACGGCATGCCGTCCTTCCGGCAGGTGCTGGAGGGGGTCCGGCAGGCGTGGAGCGACAGGCGCGACGAAGTCACGGAGGTCGCCGGGAAGATCGTGCGGGACCTGGCCGGGCGGGAGATCGACTACCAGACCGCGCACCTCCCCGGCGAGGAGGACCTCGCCCGCGCGCTGCTCGGGCTCACCCGTGAGTACGACCCGCAGCGCGGCGGATTCGGCGGCGCGCCGAAGTTCCCGCCGTCGATGGTGATCGAGTTCCTCCTCAGGCACCACGCGCGGACCGGTGCCGAGGGGGCCCTGCAGATGGCGCAGGACACCTGCGAGCGCATGGCCCGCGGCGGTATCTACGACCAGCTCGGCGGCGGCTTCGCCCGGTACTCCGTCGACCGCGACTGGGTCACTCCGCACTTCGAGAAGATGCTCTACGACAACGCCCTGCTCTGCAGGGTCTACGCCCACCTCTGGCGGTCCACCGGTTCCGGGCTCGCCCGCCGTGTCGCCCTGGAGACCGCGGACTTCATGGTCCGCGAACTGCGCACAGAACAGGGCGGTTTCGCCTCGGCCCTGGACGCCGACAGCGACGACGGCACGGGCAGGCACGTCGAGGGCGCCCACTACGTCTGGACACCCGGCCAGCTCCGCGAGGTCCTCGGGGACGACGCCGAACTCGCCGCTCACTACTTCGGGGTGACGGAGGAGGGCACCTTCGAGCATGGGCAGTCCGTCCTCCAACTCCCCCAGCACGACGGTGTGTTCGACGCGGAGAAGATCGCCTCCATCCGGGAGCGGCTGCTGCGCGCCCGGGGTGAGCGCCCCGCCCCGGGCCGTGACGACAAGGTCGTCGCCGCCTGGAACGGGCTCGCCGTCGCCGCGCTCGCCGAGACCGGCGCCTACTTCGACCGCCCTGACCTGGTCGAGGCCGCGGTCGGCGCCGCCGATCTCCTCGTACGGCTGCACCTGGACGACCGTGCCCAGCTGGCCCGCACCAGCCGGGACGGCAGGGCGGGCGCCAACGCGGGCGTGCTGGAGGACTACGCCGACGTCGCCGAGGGCTTCCTGGTGCTGGCGTCGGTGACCGGGGAAGGAGTGTGGCTCGAGTTCGCGGGACTGCTGCTCGACCATGTGCTGACCCGTTTCACCGACCCGGACAGCGGCGCGCTGTACGACACCGCCGCCGACGCGGAGCGGCTCATCCGGCGGCCGCAGGACCCGACCGACAACGCCACCCCGTCCGGCTGGACGGCCGCCGCGGGGGCCCTGCTGAGCTATGCCGCCCAGACCGGGGCCGAGCCCCATCGCGCCGCAGCCGAAAGGGCGTTGGGCGTGGTGAAGGCGCTAGGGCCGCGCGTGCCGCGGTTCATCGGCTGGGGGCTCGCCGTCGCCGAGGCGCTGCTCGACGGCCCGCGCGAGGTGGCGGTCGTGGGTCCGGCGCTCGACGACGAGGCGGCGAGGAGCCTGCACCGTACGGCGCTTCTGGGCGCGGCTCCCGGCGCGGTGGTGGCGTTCGGGGCCGCGGGAAGCGACGAGTTCCCGCTCCTCGCCGACCGGCCGCTGATCGACGGCGCGCCGGCCGCGTACGTCTGCCGTAACTTCACGTGCGATGCCCCGACGACCGACCCCGAGCGGCTGCGCGCCGCGTTGAACAGCTGAAAGGGCATCGAACCAACTGCCCTAAACGTTACTAGCGTTCGAATTACTCACCGAGGACATGCATTGTGGTGAAACACGCTCTTCACTGAAAAGGTGTGCGCGCTTCACAGATCACCCATAATCTCTCCTTCGTGACGCGACGGGTGGGGTGCCACGTCGCGCCGGGGGGATTTGGGATCTGGGGGGATCTTTTTTGCTGACGTCTGTCTTCATCGCTGCCGTCTCGCTGGCCCTGTTCTGGATGGCTGCCTTCACCTTGTGGTGGCAGATGCACGCGTGGCGCACGCCCGAGGTGCTCGCCTCCACCCGGTTCAGCAGACCGGACGGGGACGAGCATCTGTCGTTCTCGCTGCTGCTGCCGGCGCGGCACGAACAGGCCGTGCTGGACCACACCATCCAGCGGCTGCTGGAGTCCACGCACACCGACTTCGAGATCATCGTGATCGTGGGGCACGACGACCCCGAGACCACGGCGGTGGCCGAGAGGGCCGCCGAGCGCGACCCGCGCGTCCGTGTGGTCGTCGACACCCACGAGAAGAAGAACAAGCCCAAGGCCATGAACACGGCGCTGCCGCACTGCCGCGGTGACGTCGTCGGGGTCTTCGACGCGGAGGACCAGGTCCACCCGGAGCTGCTCGCCCACGTCGACCACGCCTTCCGCACCACCGGGGCGGACGTCGTCCAGGGCGGTGTCCAGCTCATCAACTTCCACTCCAGCTGGTACAGCCTGCGCAACTGCCTGGAGTACTTCTTCTGGTTCCGCTCCCGGCTTCACCTGCACGCGCAGAAGGGCTTCATCCCGCTCGGCGGCAACACCGTCTTCGTACGCACGGACGTGCTCAGGGAGGCCGACGGCTGGGACCCCAACTGCCTCGCCGAGGACTGCGACCTGGGCGTGCGGCTGTCCAGCGTCGGCAAGAAGGTCGTCGTCGCCTACGACTCCGACATGGTCACCCGTGAGGAGACCCCGGGCTCGCTGATGTCGCTGCTGAAGCAGCGCACCCGCTGGAACCAGGGATTCCTGCAGGTCTACCGGAAGAAGGACTGGAAGCAGCTCCCCGGTTTCGGGCAGCGGCTGCTCGCCCGCTACACGCTGATGACGCCGTTCCTGCAGGCCTTCTCCGGAGTCGTCATCCCGCTCAACGCCGCCGTGGCGCTCTTCCTGGACGTCCCCGTCGGGGTCGCCTTCCTCACCTTCCTGCCGCTGGTCACCGCCGCCGTCACCTTCGTCTTCGAGGTGGTCGGGCTGCACGACTTCGGCAAGCAGTACGGACTCCGTGTTCGCCTCGTCCACTACGTGAAGCTGATCGTGGGCGGCCCCTTCTACCAGGTCCTCCTCGCAGGGGCCGCCATCCGCGCCGTATGGCGTGAACAACGCGGCCGCAACGACTGGGAGTTGACCAGCCACGTCGGCGCGCACCTCACCGCGGCCGAGACGATCCGAGAGGACGTTCCTGCGTGACCTCCACCCTTCCCGCGGTGACCACTCCCAAGGTCCCCGCGCAGCGCCGGCCTGTGCCACAAGAGCGTTCGACCGGTCGAACGAGTCCGCCGCTGCGACTCCGTTCCTCCCGTCCCGACCTGCTCCTGTGCGGAGCGCTCCTCCTGGCGATCCTCGTCGTCCAGGGCTGGAACATCGCCGACTACCCGACCCTCAGCGACGACGAGGGCACCTATCTCGCCCAGGCCTGGGCCGTGCAGCAGGGCAAGGGCCTGGCCCACTACACCTACTGGTACGACCACCCGCCGCTGGGCTGGATCCAGATCGCGCTGCTCACCTGGATCCCGTCCGCGGTCAGCCCGGGTTCGATGAACGTCGGCAGCATGCGCATCGCGATGCTGGCGGTCAGCGCCGTCAGCGCGGTCCTCGTGTACGTCCTCGGACGGCGGCTGTCCCTGCCCCGCTGGGCGGCCGGACTGGGCATGGTGCTCTTCGGCCTCTCGCCGCTGGCGGTCGTCCTGCAGCGGGAGATCTTCCTCGACAACATCGCCGTGATGTGGCTGCTGCTGGCGTTCTGCCTCGCCGCCTCGCCCAGCCGCCACCTCTGGCACCACTTCGGCGCGGGCCTCGCGGCCGCCGCGGGCGTGCTCACCAAGGAGACGATGCTCGTCGTCCTGCCCGCCCTGCTCGTCACCATGTGGCGCCACGGTCACCGCGACACCCGCAAGTTCGCCCTCACCGGGGCCGTCACGGCCTGTGCCCTGGCCGGCTTCTCGTACCCGCTCTTCGCCCTCCTCAAGGGCGAGCTGCTGCCGGGCAGCGGCCACGTGTCGCTCTGGGACGGCATCAAGTACCAGATGTCCAGGCCGGGTTCGGGCTTCATCCTGGACACCGGGTCCGGCTCGTACGGGGTGCTCCACTCCTGGCTGTACTACGACCGGGTCCTGCCCCTCGGCGGCCTCGCCGGGGCGCTCCTGCTGCTCGTCACCTGGCGCTGGTCGGTCACCGCCCGCGCCCTCGCCGGACCGGCCCTGGCGGTGGCGATCCTGGCCCTGGTGGCCATGCGGCCCAATGGCTACCTGCCCGCCATGTACATCATCGGCGCCCTGCCCTTCCTCGCGCTGGTCCTCGCCGGGGGCGCCGCCTCCGTCGCCCACGCCGTGCTGCGCAGATGGCGGTCCCGGGGCGAGAACCGCTATGTCACCGGCGGCCGGTACGCCCTCGCCGCCGTCCTCGCCCTCGCCGCCGGCGCCTATGTCGTACCGCACTGGTACGACGGCGACCGCACCGCCGTCACCGCCGACGCCAACGCCTCCTACCGGCAGGCCTCGAGGTGGCTCGGCAGCGAGGTGCGCGACCCGAAGCACACCCGGGTCCTCGTCGACGACGCGTTGTGGCTGGACCTGGTCCACCACGGCTACCAGCCGGGGCTCGGCGCCATCTGGTTCTACAAGGCCGACCTCGACCCGGCCGTGACCAGGACCATGCCGCACGGCTGGAAGGACATCGACTACGTGGTCGCCTCGCCGACGGTGCGGCGCGACGCCCGCGACCTGCCCAACGTCAGGGCCGCGATCCAGCACTCCACCCCGGTCGCCACCTTCGGCACCGGACCCGACCGCATCGAGATCCGGCAGATCCGGGCGGAAGCCGCCGGAGGCGAGCGATGAGCGAGTACACCGTTCCGGGCGAGCTGGGCGATCCGGCCGTCCAGGGCGCCGAGGTGGCCGAGCCCGGTGCCGTCACCATCGTCGTGCCGACCTTCAACGAGTCCGCGAACATCCGGCAGCTGCTGCACCAGATCACCGAGTCGGTGCCCGCCCGGCTGCCCTGCGAGGTCGTCTTCGTGGACGACTCCACCGACGACACTCCCGACGTCATCCGGCAGGCCGCGCAGGACTGCCCGTTCCCGGTGACCGTGCTGCACCGCGAGGAGCCGGTGGGCGGACTCGGCGGGGCGGTCGTCGAGGGGCTGCGGTCGGCCGCCTCGGAGTGGATCGTGGTGATGGACGGCGACTGCCAGCACCCGCCGTCCCTGGTACCGGAGCTGGTGGCCACGGGCGAACGCGCGAACGCGGGACTCGTCGTCGCCTCCCGGTACATCAAGGGCGGCAGCAGGGCCGGGCTCGCCGGCAGTTACCGGGTCGCCGTCTCGCGCGGTGCGACCTGGCTGACCAAATCGCTCTTCCCGCGCAGACTGCACGGCATCAGCGACCCGATGAGCGGCTTCTTCGCCATCCGGCGCAGCGCGGTCACGGCCGACGTGCTCAAGCCGCTCGGCTACAAGATCCTGCTGGAACTCGCCGTACGGAGCAGGCCGCGCGCGGTCGCCGAGGTGCCGTTCGTCTTCCAGGACCGGTTCGCGGGCGAGTCCAAGTCGACCGCGCAGGAGGGCTTCCGTTTCCTGCGCCACCTGGTCGGTCTGCGCACCGCCTCACCGATCGCCCGCATGGTCGGCTTCGGTCTGATCGGCGCCACCGGCTTCGTGCCCAACCTGGTCGGCCTGTGGGCGCTGACCGTCCTCGGCATGCACTACGTCCCCGCCGAGATCCTGGCCAACCAGCTCGGCGTCGCCTGGAACTTCCTGCTGATCGAGCACCTGCTCTTCCGTGACCGGCGTGCGCACCGCCGCTGGTGGGACCGCGTCGGCCGGTTCGCGCTGCTCGCCAACGCCGACCTGGTGCTGCGCATCCCGCTGATCGCGCTGCTCGTCGACCGGTTCGGGATGGGGGCCCTGCCCGCCACCGCGCTCGCGCTGGTGACGACCTTCGTCCTGCGCTTCGTCGGTACCGAAGCGCTGGTCTACCTCCCGCGCCGCCGCGGCGGGAGTCGTGCCACAGCAAGGAGAGCCGTGTGAACATGCACCGAAGGAGAACGGCACTGGTCGGGGTGGGGGCCCTGACCGCCGGGCTCCTCCTCACCTCACCGCAGTCCGCGCAGGCCGCCAACCTCGTCAAGAACGCCGGCTTCGAGACGGCCGGCACGGACGACATGCCGTACTGCTGGGAGAAGTCCGGCTGGGGGAACAACGACTTCGGCTTCGCCACCGTCTCCGACGCCCACTCCGGTGCCAAGGCCATGAAGGTCACCCTCACCCGGCGCGTGGACGGCGACCGCAAGGCGCTGATCACCGAGTCGGCGGAGTGCGCGCCGGGGGTGACGGCGGGCAAGCAGTACGACCTGTCCCTCTGGTACAAGTCGACGACACCCGACACCTCCGTGACGCTCTTCCGGCACGACACGGCGGCGGGCTGGCAGTACTGGACCGATCTCAAGACCCTGGACATGGCCTCGGCCTACACCCAGGCGACGGTCCGCACGCCCGAGGTCCCGGCCGGCACCGACCGCATCACCTGGGGTGTGTCGGTGTACGGCACAGGCTCGGTGACCACCGACGACTACAGCATGGAGCAGGTCCCCGACACGCTCCCGCCCGCCCAGTGCACCGGCACGAACGCCGAGTGCGCCGACGGCAGCTGGTCGGTGCTGCCCACGCAGAACCCGGTCCGCTCCATGCACTCCGTCGTCCTCAACAACGGCAAGGTGCTGCTGATCGCCGGCTCCGGCAACAGCGAGGAGCAGTTCAACGCGGGCACCTTCACCAGCGCGGTGTACGACCCGGCGAACGGCACCTACAAGGTCATCCCGACCCCCAAGGACATGTTCTGCGCAGGTCACATCCAGCTCCAGGACGGGCGTGTGCTCGTCATGAGCGGCAACAAGGCGTATCCGGTGCCGGGCGGGCACGGTTACGAGGGCTTCAAGGACTCGTACATCTTCGACCCGAAGACCGAGACCTACAGCAAGACCAACGACCTGAACGACGGCCACTGGTACCCCTCGGCGACCGAGCTGGGCAACGGTGACGTCATCTCCTTCGGCGGTCTGCGCGAGGACTCGTCCGGCTCGGTGACCACCGAGTACTGGTCGGACAAGGACCAGGCGTGGCAGCCGCTGTGGAAGGTCAACCAGACCTGGTCGTTCTGGGGCCTGTACCCGTCGATGATCCTGATGCAGGACGGCCGCCTCTTCTACACGGGCAGCCATGTCTTCGGCAACAACATCCCGGGCTCGGGATCGGCGGTCTACGACTACGACGCCAACACGATCACGCAGATCCCGGGTCTGCAGAACAAGGACCAGCGCGACCAGTCGGCGAGCGTGCTGCTGCCTCCGGCCCAGGACCAGCGGGTGCTGACCATCGGCGGCGGCAACATCGACTCCAACCCCGACGCCAACCGGCTGACCGACGTCATCGACCTCAAGCAGGCCAACCCGTCGTACGTCGCCGGGCCGCCGCTCCCGCAGGGCACGGTCGACCTCGGCAACGGCAAGGTCCCCGAGACCGGCAACCAGGGCAAGATGTACGTCTCCGTGGTCCTGCTCCCCGACGGCAAGGTCCTGGAGACGGGCGGCGGACTGCACAACCGCGCCAACCCGGTCTACGAGGCCTCGCTCTACGACCCGGACGCGGGCACCTTCGATCCGGTGGCGGCCGACCCCGAGGCCCGCGGCTACCACTCGTCGGCGTTCCTGCTGCCCGACGGCCGGGTGATGGCCACCGGTGACAACCCGGGCAACGGTACCTGGAACCACAACGTGTCGATCTACACCCCGCCCTACCTGTACAAGGGCACCCGCCCGACGATCACCTCGCTGATCAACCAGGAGTGGAAGTACGGCGACACCCAGCGGATCACAGTCGACCGGCCCATCGCCAAGGCGGAGCTGATCCGCCCGGCCGCGGTCACCCACTCCTCCGACCCGAACCAGCGGTTCGTCGACCTCCCTCTCTCGGTGGACGGCAACAACGTCGACCTCAACGTGACGAGCAACCCCGACCTGGCCCCGCCCGGCTGGTACATGCTCTTCGCGGTGGACGCCAACGGTGTGCCGTCGGTGGCGAAGTGGGTGCATTTGCAGGGTCCGGCCGCGCTCGGCGTCACCGACGCCTCCGCGCACGTCCACTCCTTCGCCGACTCGCTGAAGGGCAGGACCACCGGACCCGCCGCGAAGCGGGCCTCGCAGAAGGTCAGTACCACCCTCTCCGGCTGCGACCGGCACTACGGCTCGGTCAACGTCTGTGTGCCGACGGTCTTCCCGCCCCAGGTGAAGAAGACGACCGCGGCCCGCTGCACCTGGCTCAGGCAGAACCACTACGGCCGGCTCAGGATCAACGGCAAGGACGACCCGCTGGGCCTGGACCGCGACAAGGACGGAATCGCCTGCGGTAAGGCTGATGTGCGAAAGCGTTAGCTCCGCCCGCTGAACTCCGCCAGGGCGCGCTCCACGATGGCCTCCAGCTGGTCGTGGTGCGCGCCCTTCCAGTAGGCGCGCCCGCACTCCGTGCACCGGGCGAAGACGTCGTACGACCGCTGCGTCCCGTCCTTCAGCTGGTGCGCCACCTCGTCCTTGGCGGCCTCCTCCAGCAGGCCGTTGCACGCCGTGCAGCGCGTCCAGGGGCGCAGCTCGGGTGCGAACCGGTCGAGGACGTCGCGGAGCTGGTCGTCCGGGCGGGTGCTGTAGACGTAGGCGCCCGCCCACAGCTCGCGGCGGCGCAGCAGGCCGCGGTCGCGGCTGAGCATGACCCGCTTCTCCGCCGCCGAGCGCGTGGCCAGCGCCGGATCCCCGATGTCCGTCGACTCGTACGCCGTGTCCACGCCGAGCAGGCGCAGCCGGCGGGCGAGGGTGCCGAGGTGGACGTCGAGGAGGAAGCGCAGCGGAGCGCCGGGGACCCGCTGGGGCCGCTCGACCGCCCGTACGCTCACGGACTCGCCCGCCGACGGGATGTGCGACACGGGCACCTCGCGGCCGTCCACGACGAGGGCGCCGACCTCCGTCAGCGGGACGCCGAGGGACTCGATGACATGGCCGAGCGTCGAGACGCCGTCGGTGGCGAGCGGAGTGGTGCCGCCACGGCGCGCGTGCGGCACGAACAGCCGGAGCTCGGGGGCGACTTCGACGTGGATCTCGGGTCCGTTCACTCCGTCAGGATGTCACGGCCGAGCGGCGCGGGCTCAGGGGTTTTCCCTGGGCAGGCCGTGCTCCAGGACGTCCAGGGTGCGGTCGACGAGGGTCGCGAAGTCGTCCCGGTGGCCGTTGGCGGCCCAGTACAGGGAGGTCTCCATCAGCCCGCCGACCAGCGACATGGCGTAGACCCGCACCTCCAGGCTCTCCGGGTCGCGTCCGGTGCGCTCGCCGATGGCCCGGCAGAGCATGCGGCCGGTGACCGACATGCTCTCCATCATCCGCGAGCGCACCGCGGGGACCTCCACCATCAGACGGGTCCGCAGCCGGGACACCCTGGCGTCCTCCTCGACGCCCAGCCGGACGGCCTGCCGCATCACGTGGCGGACGGACTCCGTCCAGGGTTCCGACGAGGGCCGCGCCCTCAGCTCCTCCAGCAGGATCGGGTCGTACTCGTCGGTGAGGACGATGTCCTCCTTGGTCGGGAAGTACCGGAAGACGGTCGACGGCGACACCTCGGCCCGCTCGGCGATCTGGTCGATCGTCGTGGCGTCGTACCCCTGCTCCTCGATCAGCCCGTAGGTCGCGGTGCGGATCGCCTCGCGGGTCTTGATCTTCTTCCGCTCGCGGAGCCCCGGGCGGGGGCGGCCGGAGGGGGAGGTGGGTGCTGCCGTCATGGTGGTCATTCTCCGGCATCCGTGACGGGGGTGGCCACGACCGGGGCCTCCTTCCGCACGGCGGGGCGGGCTGCGACTCGGGGCCCGTCCACTCGGCGGTCGGAATTAAATGACAGTAGCTTTCAAAAACTAGATCCTGTCAATGGGAGGCTGGTGTCAGGCATGGAAAAGTGGGGGCGGCGGGCGGCCGCGGGGGCCCGCGAAGGAATGGGGGGGGGGGGGCGACCCGCGAGGGTTGCCCCCCAGGGGGTTTGGCAGGGTA